>JBCBGD010000343.1:0-2521 GCA_038527085.1 Pseudomonadota bacterium
GCTGTGGCGCAAAGGCCTTCTCGATAAATGCCCGCGCCTTTGTCAGGCCACTGTCGAGGTAGATGGCCGCGATTACGGATTCGCAGAGATCACCGAGTGTCGTGTCGCGATCCTGGCCGCCTTGGGCGATCTCGTAGGATGACATCAGGACGTATCTCCCCAGCCCGAGATGGCGCGCCGCCTGGGCGCAGGCTCGCTTGTTGACCAGTCGGTTCAGGCGCGGCGCCAGGGCGCCTTCTCGCTCTGTTTTTCGGCGCGTGAACAATCTCTCAGCGATCACGAGGCCAAGCACCCGGTCTCCCAGGAATTCAAGCCTCTGGTTGGAAGACAGACCCGTATCATGGGGCTGGAGCGCGCTTGGGTGCGTGAAGGCACGGCTGAGCAAGGCTATGTCCTTGAACTCATGTCCAACAATCTCGCTGATGTCCTTTATGGCCTCCTGGCTCAGCTCGGGTCCCTTTGGCCGCGCCTTTGAACGCAGACGGGTCCTCTTCGCCCGATTGGGTTTCATCAGGCCACCACCCGTGGTTTTGCCTCAATGATCACCATCGCTTGGGCCCAAGGATAGTCATCGGTGATGGTCAGGTGGATCTCGCTTTCAAACCCAGGCTGGAGCAACTCGGAAAGTCGCAAAGCAGCACCGCCCTGCAGATCCATGGTCGGCTTGCCTGTGGGCAGATTCACCACGCCCATGTGCCTCCAGTGCACGCCGCGGCGGGGCACGCCCGTGCCCAACGCCTTTGCGCACGCTTCCTTAGCGGCAAAACGCTTGGCGTAGGTCTCAGCCCGGCGGCGACGCCTCTCGGCCTTCTCGATCTCCAGCGGCGTGAAGACGCGCTGGATGAAGCGGTCCCCAAACCGCTCGAGCGTTTTCTCAATCCGCTCAATGTTGCACATGTCCTGACCGAGGCCGATGATCATGCCCGCGCCTCGTCCATGAGTTGGCGCATCCTGCGAATGGCCGTGTCGAGACCAATGAAAATGGCCTCGCCCATGAGGAAGTGGCCAATGTTCAGCTCACGCAGTTCCGGGATCGCAGCGATGGGCCCGACCGTGTCGAAGCTCAACCCATGGCCCGCCTGGGGTTCGATGCCCATGGCTTGTGCTTCTCGAGCAGAGTCCGCTATGCGCTGGCATTCCAATTGAGCCAGTTCCTCGTCGCCGGCTTGCCAAAGCTCTACAAACCGACCGGTGTGAAACTCGCAAATGTCCACATCCATCGACTTCGCAGCTGCGAGTTGAACAGGGTCAGGCTCTATAAAGAGAGACACGCGGCTACCGTTCTCCCGGAGTGCTCGAACCATGGGTGAGAGCTTGTTGTGCTCGCGCGCTGCGTTTAGCCCGCCTTCAGTCGTACGCTCTTCCCGCTTTTCGGGCACAAACATCGCTGTTTCGGGCCTGAAGCGCAGGCTGATGTCGAGCATCTCATGTGTGGCGGCCATTTCGAGATTGATCGGCAGGTGTGTGGCCAACCGAATCCGGTCGAGATCGTCATCTATGATGTGCCTGCGGTCCTCGCGCAGATGAATCGTGATGCCATCTGCGCCGGCTGCAGCAGCAATCTCTGCTGCGCGCATCGGATCAGGGTGATCCCCCCCCCTCGCATTCCGTACCGTTGCGACATGGTCGATGTTGACACCAAGGCGTAGCCGTTCCGCCATCAGTCAAGCCCTCGACTGCCAGGCTTCACAGGCTCCAGCGCTGCAAGGTCGGGTGGCAGGTCATCAGGTGCGTAGTCCGGAAAGTCCACCGAGGCCAAAGCCACGAGTTCACACCCCACATCAGCCTTGCCATTGGACCGGTCAATGATGCAGGCGCCACCGACCACCTCGCCAGGCAGCGACCTGAGCGCGTCAACCGTCTCACGGAATGACAATCCAGTCGTGACGATGTCCTCACATATCAGGACTCGCTCGCCTGGTGCGATCGAAAAGCCCCTGCGGAAGGTCAAGTCGCCATCGACCCTTTCAGCGAAGATTGCCCGAGCCCCCAAATGCCGCGCGGTTTCATAACCGGGAATGATGCCGCCAACTGCAGGGCCGGCCACCACGTCAATCTCGCCGAACCGTTCGACGATGCGCTCGGCCAGTGCCCTGCAGAGTCGTGCGGACGTTTCGGGATGGGAAAAGACCAGCGCCTTTTGGAGAAACACGGGGCTTCTGCGGCCAGACGAGAGGATGAAATGTCCATTGAGCAAGGCGCCGACTTCGCGAAAGGCATCCAACACATCCTCACGCGTCATGCCTGTCTCCTTGAACACGAACTGCAGCATCCACAACAGCAAGAGAACGCAGCGCTGCGAGAATCTGCGTCACGCGCTTGATGTCCTCGACTTCGATGTCGAAGTCCAGATCGATAAAGTCTTCCGCGCGCCGCCCGGTGGCGATGGCGATGACCTTGAAGTCCTCCCCCCCCATTTCGTGCTGGAGCGCGTTGAGCTCCGGCATCTCCTCCCGGCAGGGGGCGCACCAGGTGGCCCAGAAGTTCACCAGTAGCACCTTGCCCAGATCGTCGGTGAGGT
>JBCBGD010000344.1:0-2519 GCA_038527085.1 Pseudomonadota bacterium
CATCCAATGAGTTTTGTGGCGCGCCGCGAGAAGACATCGTGAAATGGTTGGGGTCAGCGCAGAACTAGGGCAGCAGTCCAACTGGACTTCGACCCAAGCAGAGCCGCACCTGTGTACAGCCCGCTCAGTTCTTTTCTTAGTTGAGGTCACTCTGCGCGTGCTCAACAGGCGCGTGGCAAGGATTTCCAGTTTCGAACGTTCGCTGTCCTGGACAAAAGGGAAAACACTCGAACCTGTAGTAAAGATCGGCTCTTCCCTCTTGGTGTTTTACTCTGCGGTCGCGAAGCGCGCGAAGCAGACCTTAGAGTGAATAAGTCGAACGGCAGCAAACCGCCATCCGGCTGGTCGGATCAGCCTGCGGCGAGAGCGCTGTATCGGTTCGGGCCGACCTGGTTCCACTTAACGACTGCTTCGGTAACATGCGCTGCGTCGCAAATAGACGTTTGCCGCGACAGCGGAGACATGCTGCGTAAGCGAAGGTCGAAAAATCTAAAGTCCGTTTCGTCCCGCCTTCCGATTTCCAGACGCCTTGCAGCTAAGGTCTGCGGAGAGCCCAACCTGTAAATTCGACTTTTTCGCTGCGTGCGCTCGCAGTGCGAAAATTGCTGGAAATGTTCGACTCGTGAAGCGGCTTGGCAGCGAGAACACCGGCCGTTCGTACGGGATGCAGCGAGAATGGGGTGAACAATTCACGGGTCGCGGTAAAAAGCTACCGACTGATGCGCTTGCGTTTGTTGCAGCTTGGGGTAGCGGGATGCGCCATCGCCTGTGCCGAACGGCAAAATAAACTACCGGACAGTGTAATCCTAAGCGAAAATGAAGTGATCTGCTGTCAGGCTGGCGATGTCCGAAGTGTCCAACCCATCCACGCGGACGCTTTCGCTACTGTACTCAATCACCAGGCGGCCCTGCGGGTTGCCCTGACCGTTGGTGGCCTCGTAGATCGTGAGGTCTGAGAGATCTGACGCACGCCAGAGGCTCACATCGAACATGTCCTCGTCGATGGTGAAGTCGGCCACACGGTCTTGCGCGCCGTCACCGGCAATCAGGCGGAACGTGTCTGCCCCTGCACCACCGATCAGCCGCTGGGCACCAACGCCGTCCTGCAGCACATCATCGCCATTTTGGCCAAAGATACGCTCGACATCAGCGATAATGACGTCGTCGAAATTCGAGCCGTGGATGTACTCGATATTGGCAAAACTGTCGCCCTCAGCAATCCCTGTGCCGTTAGAGCCGTCCGTGCTGTCGATGATTAGACCGACCGTGGCTGTGGAGTAGATCACCTCGTCGCGGTCCGTGCCGCCATCATAGCTGTCAGCGCCACCGCCGGCATAAAACCGGTCACGGCCATCGCCGCCATCCAAGGTATCGTCGCCTAGTCCATCGGTCACCGCGTCATCACCGGCGCCCAAAGTCACGAACGTCGGTGTCGTGGGGGGTCAAAAATCGACATTGTCATTGCCCGACGATCCGTTGATCTCGTTGCGCTGTCCTATCGATGTATCGAGTGGCGGCAAGACAAGGGGTTCAACGTCTTCAAGCGTCACTGAGATGGAGCCGTTCGCGGTGATCGCTGTCCCGTTGACAGACCCGCCATAGATGAACCAGTTCGAATTCGCGCCTCCGATTGCTTCGGTCGACGTGAATGTTCCGACACCGGATGGTGTGGTGGCGATGTTCTCGTGGCCTTCCCCGTTGGTCCCTGCAGCCCCACCATTGATCAGTGCATCGTCCCAGCCATCGAGACTCGCCAAGTAGTTAATTTCGTGAACCAAATCCCCCCGTCATTCCGATACACGTCAGCAAGGTCGGACCCGGCGGATTGAACCTCGATCGTGGATCCACCAAGCTGCAAATCATAGTTGCTGACGACACGCTCTGCGTAAAACGGTACTGGCAACCCATCTGCGCCAAACGTCGCCTCTTCGATCGTAGTTGTATAGCCGTAGAAACTTGACGTTGTCGTCCCAACCTGGATCATCGAAAGATCGGGCATCTCAAAGAAGATTTGATCGTTCGCATCCGGGTTCAGCAATACGACATCGAATTCCGCCCAATCCGCTCCGAACTGAACTCCCAGTTCGTTCAAGTCGAACGTGTGGAAACTGTCATCGTTCAGGTTTTCTACATCGACGACCGCAATTCCGAGGGACTCAAACTGGCCTGTTGTCCACGAAAAGTCCGATGCAAATGACCATGGGCCTGATTTTCTATTTCCACCGAAATCATGCACGCTGCCCCAACCGCCAAAGTTGGACATCGAGAATTCGATGCGATCTGCCCCGGTGCCCCCCCAAACAACAGTCGGCATCGTGCCGGGCGACACCCAGGAAATGTGGAACGTGTCGTCTTCTGCACCGCCAGCGAGAAGCTCGTCGCCATCTGCAGAACCGTAGAGGGTATCGTTCCCACCGCCACTCAAGACGGCCTCGGCGTTAAAATTGCTGTCATGGGGATCCCAGAAAAGAGCTTCGGTGTTGTCGTTGTCACCAAAAATGACGAGGTCATCTTCGCCG
>JBCBGD010000345.1:0-2515 GCA_038527085.1 Pseudomonadota bacterium
GCGCAAAATCGTCGAGGCCGACAAACTGCCCGCCGATATGGGAGATGAAGAGCGTGCGGGCAGTTTGTCGGCCTCGACGATTTTGCGCTCGGCCTCCTCGAGCGCCATGGCGTTGAGATCTGCTAGCCTCAGCACACCGCCTTCCCGCGTCTTGAACGGCTTGCCGTCCGTTCCGTTCACCGTGCCGAAGCCGATGTGCTCCATGCGATCATCAGGGAACAGACCAGCCTTGTCGGCGGCGCGGAAGACCTGCTCAAAATGCAGTGCCTGGCGCTGGTCGACGACATAGAGCATGCGTTCGGGCGGGGCATCCATCCGTGCGCGGTCGAGGATCGTGGCAAGATCGGTTGTGTGGTAACCCGTACCACCGCGCGAATTGACCAGCATGATCGGCGGCATGGCGTTTTTCAGCTTTGTCGAACCGTCCTTGCCCTCCACGGGGACATTCTCGCCTTCGCGCGCCACATCCACAATCACAGCGCCATCATCCTCGCGCGCCAGATCCTTGTCCTTGAACAGGTCCACAATCTCAGGGATCAGATGATCCACGTCGCTCTCGCCCTTCCAGAGGTCGAAGGACACATTCAGAAACGCATAGTCCTGTTTCAGCGCCGCAACTGACACATCAATGAAGTGGCGCAGCAGCGCGCGATAGCCTGGACGGCCGGCCTGAAGCTCGGCCACCGCCTCCTGGCTGCGCAGGTTTCGCGCCTCATCGGCCTTCGCCTTGGCGCTCGCCTGGGGATAGAGCCGCGCGAGATCATCAATCGTAACCGGCGCGTCATCCGGGTACGGACCAGTGTAATCGGCATCGAAGTAGATCAGGTCCGGCTGCTCGTCCCGAAGCTCGGTGACGAGGTGGCCCATCTGCAGGCCCCAATCACCAAGATGGGTGTCCGAAACAGTGTCATCGCCGAGGAACCTTAGCACCCTCTGCAGCGTGTCTCCGATCACCGCAGAGCGCAAATGGCCCACATGCATCGGCTTGGCGACATTGGGGCCGCCGAAGTCCAGCAGCACACGTTCCGGGTCCGGTGCAGGCTCAGCCCCTGCTTGGCTCGAGATGCGCACGTCTTCGGCGCGCTCTGCCAATATGCCCGTCGTTACACGGATATTCAGGAAGCCTGGACCCGCCACCTCACAGCTTTCGACACCGTCATGGCCGGCCACGATGGCCGCGATCTCCTCGGCAATCTCGCGCGGATTTCGTTTGGCGGACTTCGCTGCACCCATGGCACCGTTGCACTGGAAGTCGGCCAGCTCCGGCCGGTCAGAGCGGCGCACCGCGCCCCATTTGCGCTCCAGCCCAAGCTGTTCAAACGCCTCTTCGCACGCGCTGGTCAGCACGCTGATCAAGTCTGCCATGGCTGCCCCCTGACCTTAGCTGCCCTGGGCATCCAGGCGGAAGCGCATGCCGTTTCGGTTGAACTCCAGCTGCTCTTCTGTCAGCTCAAACCCGACAAGAATTTCGAAATTGGCCCCGGAAATCGATTCGTCCGCCCGCGGAATGACGATGTCCGACAGGCTGACGGTTTCAGCGTCGACCTGGCCGCCTGAGAAATCGGCCTCGGTGGTGAAATACTCTTTGGCCAGAACATTTCCGTTTCGGCGCGTGACGGCGACCCAATAGGTGTATTGCTCGCGGTCGGACGTGCCTTTCGAGCCCTTTCCGAAGGCAAAATCGAGTTCAAGCTGTGCCTCGAGGGGCGCAGACCCAACATACCGGCAAAACAGCCTCACATCCGTAATTTCACCGGTATAGGTGATGTCGGTGAAGCTGGTGCCTCCATCCAGCTTCACGATCCGCGCGCTTTCATACAGCGAGGCAGCTGGCGGACACGGCCCGGCATTCTGGCGCGTGTCAAACGCGTCGCCGACGCCTGTGTTACAGCTGGCGAGGAAGGCGGCCCCGGCAAGGGCGATCAGGCCGGTGAAAACTCTGGACATATCTCGGGTGGTCCTCTCGGGCGTGGGCCGCGGAGCGCGCTGGCCCTGCGGGGGTGTCATATGGGCGCCTATCCATGGCCCTGCCCGCCTCTTATATGCGATGCAGTGAGTCTGCAAAGTCACCCGGCGCAGGAGCCCCCGGAATGAGCGACACAAAGCGCCCTCTCAAACTCTTGCTGGCGGCCCCGCGCGGATTTTGCGCCGGTGTCGACCGGGCCATCCAGATCGTCGAGGAGGCGCTCGGCAAGTGGGGCGCGCCGGTCTATGTGCGCCACGAGATCGTGCACAACCAGCATGTAGTCTCGCGGCTTGAGGCGCTCGGCGCGGTGTTCGTCGATGAACTCGACGAGTGCCCTGACGACCGACCAGTGATTTTCTCAGCCCATGGCGTGCCGAAATCGGTGCCGGCCGAGGCCGCCGCGCGTGAAATGATCTTTGTTGACGCCACCTGCCCGCTGGTCAGCAAGGTGCATGTGGAGGCCGAGCGCCACCACCGCGCAGGCAAGGAGATCGTATTGATCGGCCATGCGGGCCACCCGGAAGTGGTCGGCACCATGGGCCAGCTGCC
>JBCBGD010000346.1:0-2491 GCA_038527085.1 Pseudomonadota bacterium
CGCGCCCGTGACCATCGATGACCTCATCACGGCGGGCGCCCGGCGCATCGCCGTCCTCGACCAGCTCGCTGATCCACACAATCTCGGCGCGATCTTCCGCTCGGCAGCCGCCTTCGGCTTCGATGGCGTCGTTCTGCAGACCCGACACAGCCCGCCGATCACGGGCATCGTCGCCAAGTCCGCTGCAGGCGGGGTGGAGCGCGTTTCCGAATGCCGGGTCGTGAACATCGCCCGGGCTTTGGACGCTCTGGCAGACCAGGGTTTTTCCGTCATCGGCCTTGCGGGCGAGGCGGACACAAACCTCGAAGACGCGCTCGCGCCTGGGCCCTGCGCGATTGTGCTCGGCACGGAAGGCTCAGGGCTGCGCCCCGGCGTGGCCAAGGCATGCACACAGCTCGCGCGCATCCCCATGGGCGGAGAGATGGAAAGCCTGAACGTTTCCAACGCAGCCGCCATTGCCTTCTACCTCGCCGCGCGTTGCTGACGGAAAGATGAACGCGCCGCGCCTATTTCTGCCACCTTGGGGTGCTGATATGGGTGAGCGAAACCTGCTGCAGGAGGGCCTCACATGCTCAGACTGATCGGATGGATCCTGATCCTCGCCGGACTGGCCGCCGCCGCCCTTGGCGTCCTCGCCTGGACCGCGCCCCAGGAGCGAACCGTCACAGAGACGCCCGTGGCCACGGCGCCAGAGCGGGAGATCGCCCTCGTCCTGCCCGACCCAACACCCGCACCGCGCGACATGGCGCCGGGCTTCGAGACTAATGATTTCAGCACTGCCTCCATGCCGAACACAGCCACAGGATTGATCCCGGTCGCCCATGAAGCCCCGCGCGAGGCCCGTTTTGGCGAGCCTTTCGAGGTGACGCTGTCGATCGACGCCACGGGCGCAGAGCGCGCCACCAGCCCGCTCAGGGGCTCGGGCGAAATTGTCGAAGCCCAGGTCGAGCTTAGCGGTGACATCCAGGCGCGCCTTATCGGCGGCACAGCGTTCGAGATTGACCCCCAGAGCCCAGCTGACCAGACGCTGTCGCGCTCGGTCGCCAATGTCTGGCGCTGGAACGTGATGCCACTGGCCAGCGGTGAGCACACCCTGATCATCGACGTCTTCATGAAGACCCCGACCGGAACGCTCCAGCCCGTGAGTTCCTACAGCGATCGGGTCACCGTGCAGGTCTCCACCCTGCGCCAGGCGATCACCTTCGCCCAGACGGCGAACCCGCTCTTCATGGTACTCGGCGGGATAGGCTCTGTCCTCGGCGGCGCCGTGGCCGCTCTGCGCTTCTTCTCGAAAGCGTCTGGCCGAGGGTAATGCCTGCACTTTCGTGCCCGGGTTGTTGCGCGAAAGCCGCAGTGTCGGCGAAAACCCTATACTGTCGGAGGAATGGCATTAACCGTTGCCGTGACTGCGTATTGTATGCCTTCGTCTGACACATTCAGAGGCAGGCCGCGAGGTTTACAAGTGCGCATACCCCTTCGCGCGCAACCGCGGGCACCTCCAATCTGCCGAGACGGTTCCAGCGGAATAGCCTGAATTCAGACGTTTTTGGAACGTAAGTGTCTGGGAAGCATTTCGCGCAGACGTGAAACGCCTTTTTCAGGCAAAGGCGCTAGGCTGCCCGGCGATGGACTTGGACTCGCGTCTGCATGGGTGCGAGCCACCGACGTCGCCATTGGACACCCGCCCCGCCATGTTGTTTCGCCCTGCCCTCCTGCTTGCCTGCGCCGTCATTTGCGCGGCCCCTTCTGCCGGGCAGTCCGTGGAACTGCGCGGGGAGGCGTTAACAGGTGAGATGCGCTCCGAGCTCGCAGGCGAATTACCGGACGCCAAACCTGCCGAAACCCGCTTTGAAGCGCGCAGGCAGGCCGACCGCGCCGCGCAGAGGCTGGGCAACTATCTGAATTCACAGGGCTACTTCGCTGCCGGTGTTGAGCCTGGTGTCGCCACAGGCCCACCCCCTGAGCCCTACCTGACGATTGAGCCTGGCCCGCGCTTTACCCTGTCTAGCGCGTCGATTGCCTATGTTGATGGCGATGTGGAGGCACCAGCGCACGAAGCGGCCGAAGCCGCCATCGAGCTGGAGGCCGGCGCAGCGATCACGCCGAAAGCCGTGCTCGGCGCTGAATCACGCATCGTGAAAGCTCTGCAGGCGGAAGGCCATGCCTATGCCGAGGCTGTGCCGAGACAAGTCATCGGCAACAGGGACGCCGCCACCATCGCGGTGACGTTCAAGATCGACCCCGGTCCGCGCGTCGTGCTTGGCGAGGTGGAGTATGGTGAGAGCTTGCGGATCCGGCGCCGCGCGCTGGACGTGCTCGTGCCTTTCAAGCCGGGCACACCGTACACGCCGAAACTCCTGGACGAGTTCAACCAGCGGCTCGGGGCCACGCGGCTCTTTGAGGTCTTCAATGCGCAGCTCGCGTCGACACCGTCGGCCATCACCGAGGATGGCGCAGAGGTCTGCAACGTGGTGCTCACCTTGATCGAGCG
>JBCBGD010000347.1:0-2487 GCA_038527085.1 Pseudomonadota bacterium
TGACACATGTGCCCGCTTGTGGGTGCGCAGCATGTTGTGATGTACGCGAGACGGCCGCGTCGGGAACCGTAGCCAATGACTACACAGCACTTCTGTACGAATTCTCCTTTGCCAATTCGTATTCCCGTTGGAACGGATTCGAGGATGGAGCTGCAAAGGGGGTCACCTTTGTCACCTACTCGTTTTTTGAGGATGATACGCTGCCCCTGCTGTCCGAGCTGAGCTATAATCCAGAGTCTGCATTCAGCTATTCAGAGGAACAAAGAGCCGCCACAAGGTCGGCACTGGAGTCCTTTGCAGACGCAAGTGGGGTCATCTTCGTCGAAGTCGAGGAAGGCGGCATGATGCAACTCGGCGGAATAACCGGGTCCACCGTAGGTGGTTACGCCAACTACCCCTCATTCAACCGTCATTTCAGCTCACAGGTCTTTGTCGATGCAGCCGCTGATGCCGATTTCAGCGTTGGTAGCTGGGAATACTACGTCCTGCTGCACGAAATAGGCCATGCCATGGGCCTGAAGCATCCGTTTGAAGGTCCTGTGGTCCTCTCAGATGAACTGGACACCCGCGACAGCACCGTCATGTCCTACACATCGGGTTTGGGAGGGCTCCCCGAACAACTTCAATCACTCGACATCGACGCACTGCAATTCCTCTACGGCGACACCGCAGATCTCACCTCAATGGGTCTGACGTTCACATGGAATGAAGCCGCCGACACGCTGACGGTGACAGGCGGGGCTGGAGACGACCAGATTTCCGGGATCGGAACGCGCAATGAGATCGATGGGGGAGAGGGTAGCGATCTGATTCTGGGTGCAGGAGATGATGATCGCCTCTCCGGGGGCGCGGGTGATGATACGCTGATTGGGTTTTTCGGGAATGATGAACTCATAGGCGGCGACGGTAATGACGAGCTGATCGGTGATGAAGGCTTTGATGTCTTGATCGGCGGCGATGGCAACGACAGTCTGGACGGCAGTTGGGACGATGACCGCCTCGAAGGCGGTCTAGGTAACGACGCGCTGAATGGCGGGGCGGGCAATGACTACCTAGACGGAGGCGCTGGCAACGACGTGCTCATCGACGAGTTTGGCGATGACACACTGATCGGTGGCGACGGCGATGATCTTCTGGACGGATCCTGGGGGAATGATTTCCTCGATGGCGGCGCTGGGAACGATATCATCCGCTCAACCAGCTCCCAGCTCACCGTGGATGCGGGCGCAGGCAATGATCTTCTCGAAATCACGTGGGGTGGTTCGTCCATCGTGGCGACGGGCGGCGATGGACAGGACACGCTGAGTTTTGCTCCTGCGAGCGCTGGAATCTGGCTGAACCTTCAGGATCCCAATAACCGGATCACGGATTTTGAAATCATTCTCGGCGGAGACTTCGACGACCGCATCACGAGCGGTGTCGGGGTGGCGATGATCGACGGCGGCTCCGGCAATGACACGATCCTCCCAGGTACGGAATCCGAAATGCTGGAAGGTGGATCCGGCTTTGACTTCATATCCTACAGTGCCAGCACTGTCGGGATCACTGTTGATCTCGGCGCAGGAACCTCAGCAGGCGGCATTGCCGAAGGTGACATGCTCAGCGGTTTTGAAGGGGTCATCGGATCCTCGCGCGATGACACGATTGCCGGCAATGCCAGCAACAATATCATCATCTACAATGGCGGAGATGATGTGATTGATGGTGCTGGTGGGCTCGATCGTATCAGTTTTGAATACTACGCAACTTCGCTTCGCATCGATATCTCTGCAGGCGTCTTCCAATGGCAGGCCAGCAATGGACTGTTCTACGATTGGGGATCATCCAGTTTCACAGGATTTGAGGGTGGAATCGGCGGATCCGGCGATGACCAATTCGTTGGTGACTTCAGCGCCAATCACTTCGAGGGGCGGCGTGGTAATGACACTTTTCAGGGCCTTGGCGGCGATGATCTCCTTGAGGGCGGTGAGGGCAATGACACGCTGAACGGCGACGCGGGCAATGACACGCTCGACGGCGGCGCGGGTGATGACATCCTTCGCGGCGGGGCCGATGTGGATGTCCTGCGCGGCGGGGAGGGTGCGGACTTCATGCGCGGCGGCACCGGCAATGACCTGCTCGATGGCGGGGCGGGCAACGATTCCATGCGCGGCGATGATGGCAATGACCGCCTCTTTGGCCTCGATGGCGACGATTACATGCTCGGCGGCGAGGGGGATGACTATCTCGTCGGAAATGCCGGCGATGACCTCCTCATCGGCGGCAATGGCGATGACAATCTGCAAGGCCGCGAGGGCAATGACCGCCTCTATGGCGAGGCTGGAGACGACCAGTTCTACGGCTTTGCCGGCGAGGACGAGCTCTATGGCGGGGACGGAAATGACTTCCTGGCCGGCTATGAGGGCAACGACCTGATCTATGGCGAGGATGGCAATGACCTCGTCTATGCCATGGACGATGACGACCTGGTGTTTGGCGGGGCGGGCG
>JBCBGD010000348.1:0-2473 GCA_038527085.1 Pseudomonadota bacterium
CCGGGCGCGAGGAGCCCTGGCTGCCGACCAAGCTGGCGGATCGCAAGATCAACAAGGAGGGCCTGGCGAGCACCGCGCGCGGCGGGCGCAAATGGTTCGGCTGGGTCGAGGCGATCGCCCGCCCCCGCCTGACATTCCTGACCGGGAAAGGACCTGAGCGTGTGATTGGCGCCATCCTGTGCGTGTTCTGCGCGTCGATCCTTCTGCCGTTCCCGATGACAAACACGGTGCCCGGCTTCGCTGTGGCGCTTGCGAGCTTTGGCCTCATCCAGCGCGACGGCCTCTTGGTGATCGGCGGGCTGATCCTCGGCTCGGCCTGGGTGTCCTTTCTTGTGTTCGCAGCCATTTTCGGTCTCGAAACGGTCACGAGCCTGATCTCGGGCTTCGCCGCGCCGAGCTGAGGCGGGCGGGCGCATCGCCGCATTGTCGCCACCCGCGCCGGGAGTCATCAGTGGCTCCAGAGATGAGCGACTTGATCAAACCCCTCACAGGATGGCGCTGGCCAGCCCTGGCCGTGCTAGTCTCCCTTGCCATGCTGGGTGCGGCGCACTGGTTCGAGCAGGTCGAAAAGCTCGCGCCGTGCCCGCTCTGCCTGCGCCAACGCGAGGTCTACTGGGCGCTGATTGCCATGGTTGCGGTGGGGCTGGCGCTCTGGAAGCTGCGGCCCACGCCGCGCTTCATCGAGGGGCTGAATGTGCTTGTCGGCCTGGTCTTCGTGACCGGCGCAGGCGTCGCCGTCTACCACATGGGCGTTGAGTTCGGATGGCTTCCGTCGGGCTGCGTGACCCTGCCGCCTGAGGACGCTGCCGCCGCGGCGCTCGATCCTGATCTCGGGCTTGGCGAGGCGCAGGCGACAGAGTCCTGCTCGGCTGTGCCGTGGTCGTTCCTGGGGCTTTCCATGGCGGCGTGGAACTTCGTGATCTCCTTAGGCCTTGCCGCGATCAGTTTCGCCGTGGCGCGCGAGACCGTGCGCTCATCTAGGCAAATGCTGCCCCTGTAGACACCCAGGCCGCCATCAGCGCACCGACGGCGCCGAGGGTGGCGATGGTGCGAAGTCCGTCATACCAGGCCGGCGTGTCCCGGCGGCTCATCACGTCCCACAGCCAGTGCGCGGCAAGGGCGCCCGCCATCACAAGAAAGACGAGCGGGCTCTGTGCAGGTGTGCCGAGCAGATAGAACAGGACAGCGCCCCAACCGACGAGCGCGCCGATCACCGATCCGGTCAGGATGCTCCAGCGCGGCGGCGTGAAGGTTGCCTCATTCATCTCGACGCCCCAGCGCACACCGCCAAGGAAGCTGAGGATCACGGCGGCATAGACCAGCAAGGTGAGATAGGCCCCGGCCTGGCGCGCGACATCGCCTTCCAGCGCGAAGGCGGCGAGCGCAGCCCCGATAAACGGCATCAGGCCGCCAATGGTCAGGGCGAGCGGGGCGGGGGGAATGGCAAAGGCGCCGCGTCTCAACATCACGCATACTCCGTTCGGGCCAGCGTCTGGCGACCGGCTTTCATTACAATCGCGTATAGCAAACAAGCGTTAAGGGACCTTGCACCGAATTAAGCTGACTCTTCAGGCCCGAGCGCCTTCCTAGGCTTGGGAGGGCGTTGCCCAAGGAGGCCACGATGAAGGACTATATCCCCCTCGCCGTGCTGGCAGGCCTGCTGGCTCCAGCCGCACCCGCACTCGCGCAGGATTTCGCCGCTGCGCCGGGAAAGTCGCGCGTCACGCTGTATTTCCAAGGCCATGAGCCTGCGCCCCGGTTCGAACCGGCAAGCGCAGTGACAGAGGTTCGCGCCGCGGTGCCTAAAGCCGAGCCGGAGCCTGCACCTGAGGCCAAGACCGCGCCAGCGGGCCAGAGCGAGATCCGTTACATGACGGCGCAAGAGTGGGCGGTGCACCCGTCTAACCCCGCCCGCAGGTCCAGTGAGGATGGTAACTGAACCACGGCGAGCTGCCGTCTCGCTTTTGCCACAGATGGCCTCTAGCGCAGGGTCATGTTGCGGATCTTCATTCATGCTTTGTGCGCTCTGGCGCTTGCGCCCATCGCCGTGGCCGATGCCGAGAGTGGGGCGGGCTCGCCCTGCGAAACAAGGTCCTTCGGCGATGGGGTGTACACGGCCTGCGCGCTGGACCTCGCATCCCATGAACTGAGCTTGCACTGGAAGTCCGAGGCCGGCGACGTGATTGGCCAGCCCACCCGACTGAAGAACATCCTCCGCGACCAAAGCGAGGACATGGTGCTGGCCACGAATGGCGGCATGTATCACCCAGATCGCAGGCCCGTCGGCCTGTTCATCCAGGATGGCGAGGAAAAACGCCCGCTCGTGCGCGGGGAAGGGCCCGGCAATTTCCAGCTCCTGCCCAATGGCGTGTTCTCCATTGAAGGGGGCATGGCCCGCGTCGAGGAGACCGAAGCCTATTTCGAAGCAGAACGCACGCCGGATCTGGCGACTCAATCCGGGCCCATGCTGGTC
>JBCBGD010000349.1:0-2430 GCA_038527085.1 Pseudomonadota bacterium
GCCGAGTTCGTGGACGAACACATGTGCGACAAGCTCGCGAAAGCCGACATCGCCGCGCGCGCGCCATTCAGCGAGGATGGGCTGCCGGTAGAGGTAGATGATCGGCGGCTCAGGGTTCGGATTGGTTACGCTGTCATCAATGAGTGGAATGCCTTGGTAGAGGCCCGTGAGTTCAAGCGGATTCTTTATGCCGAACTCGGAGAGAATCTCCGCCTCGGCGTACTCTTCAACACGGGTGTGGACGCGCGCCGCGGCCTGCCTCATCTCGTCCGGCAGCGCATCAAACGTTGCGCGGGCGATAGCGATCATCACTTCGGCGGTGGGCGTTTCGTCCATTGGGCAAGCTTACTCAAGAACGACAGCTGTGCCGCACACGGCGACCATCATCATCGAACCGCCTTGGCCGATGACCTGATAATCGAACTTCAGTCCGACTATGGCATTCGCACCAAGCCGCTCGGCTTCGGCTTCCATTTCTTTCATCGCGCCCGCGCGCGACTCGCGGATCGTACTCTCATAGCTTTCCGATCGCCCACCCACGATGTTGGTAAAGCTTGCCAGGATATCCTTACCGAGATGCGCACCGATGATGACTTCGCCGGCCACGATGCCGCGATAGGAAGCGATGGTGCGGCCTTCGATCTGGTGAGTGGTGGAGACAATCATATGTGGGGATCCTTTCAGGCTCTTATCGAATATCGGTATGTATATTGCCTCCCGCAAGGGCACCTCTTCAAATTCGGCCAACGGTCTGTCTAGACTGAGCCATGGCCAAGACCCAGACGATCACCTTCGACAGCCTCCGCCCAAAATGTCCCTGGATGGACGAAAGCCACAGTTTGTGGCGCGACAGCGTTCGCGCGTTCATCGACACCGAAATCATGCCCAATGTCGAGGCGTGGGAGGAGGCGGGCCGCATCCCGCGCGATCTCTATCCGAAGGCCGCAGCAGCCGGCCTCATCGGCATGAACTATCCCGAGGAGTATGGCGGCGCGGGCACCGAAACCGATGGCTTCCATTCGATTGTCACCAGCGAGGAGCTCGCGCGCATCGGGGCAGGGGGCGTTTCTTCTGCGCTGATGATCCATGGGATCGGCCTGCCGCCCATCTTCGCGCTCGGCACTGAAGAGATGAAGCGCGAGATCGCGCCGCGCGTTCTTTCCGGCGAAAAGCAGATCAGCCTCGGCATCACGGAGCCGTCCGGCGGCTCCGATGTCGCTCAGCTCAAGACCAAGGCCGTGCGCGATGGCAATGGCTGGCGCGTGAATGGCTCGAAGACCTACATCACCGGCGGGATGACCTCGAAATGGCTTACGACGGCCATGCGTACCGGCGAGCCCGGTATGAAGGGCATTTCCCTCATGCTGATCGACCTGGAAGGCGAGGGGGTCAGTCGCACCGAGCTGCCCAAGATGGGCTGGTGGGCCAGCGACACCGCCACGATCCACTTCGATGATGTGTTCGTTCCTGCCGAGAACCTGATCGGCGAGGAGAACAAGGGCTTTTATGGCATCATGGCCAACTTCAATGGCGAGCGCCTCGGCATGGCCGCCCAGGCCGCTGCCTATGCCCGCGCCTGCATTGAGGACGCCGCTGCCTGGGCCCAGGATCGCCAGACCTTCGGCCAGCGCCTGGCAGACCATCAGGTCATCCGCCATAAGATCGCCAGCATGGCCCAGCGCGTCTGGGCGACGACGACGATGCTCGACAGTCTTGCCTGGCGCGTGGGGCAGGGCGAAAGCCCCGTGGCCGAGCTTGCCATGCTAAAGGTTCAGGCAACCGAGACGATGGAGTATTGCGCACGTGAGGCTATGCAGATCCTCGGCGGCGCCGGCTTCATCCGCGGCCACCGCGTCGAGCGCATTTACCGCGAGGTCCGCGTCATGGCCATCGGCGGCGGATCAGAAGAGATCATGCGCGACCTGGCAGCGCGGCAGATGGGGGTTTAGGGGCTACTCCGCCGCTACGCTTGGCTCGTCATCGCCGTCCAGCGCTTCCAGCATGGCCAGTGCGGCGTCGGCGATGACTGTGCCCGGCGGGAAGATCGCGCTGGCCCCAGCTGCCCTCAGCGCGTCGAAGTCATCGGGCGGGATGACGCCGCCAACCATGATCTTCGTGGCCATCGCGCCTTCATTACCGAGGGCGCGTTTGAGCTCTGGCACCAGCGTCAGATGGCCTGCGGCGAGCGATGACGCCGCGACGATGTCCACGCCCGCCTCGCGCGCGGCTTTGGCCGCCTCTTCCGGCGTCTGGAACAGGGGGCCGATCTCGACTTCCCAGCCCAAATCCATAAGTGCCGAGGCGACGACCTTCTGGCCGCGGTCATGGCCATCCTGGCCCATCTTTGCGATGTAGATCTTCGGCTTTCGGCCCTGGCTCTTTGTGAAGGACTTAGCCAGCGCTTTCGCGGCCTGGGCCTTTTCATCCTTG
>JBCBGD010000350.1:0-2428 GCA_038527085.1 Pseudomonadota bacterium
CCAAGGAAGTCGAAATCAATGAAGCCATTGTGGCAGAGGCCCTGGCCGAGCCCGTGAGCCAGATCGTCGACGCTGTGCGCACCGCGCTGGAAGCCATGCCGCCAGAACTCGCCGCAGACATTGTTGACCGCGGAATCGTGCTCACGGGTGGTGGCTCGCTACTTCGCAATCTCGATGTGTGCATCCGCGAGCAGGCCAAGCTGCCGGTGATGCTGGCGGATGATCCGCTGAAATGCGTCGTCAACGGATGTGGTATTGTTCTTGAGAACTATCCGAAGATGAAAACCGTTCTGAGTCCAGAGGTTTAAGGGGCGGATGCTTGCCGCGCAGACAGAAGCACGGCACTCTACAGGTGTTGGGTCTGGTGTGGTTGGAACGAACGCGCGCAGAAGGTAACGCGACATGGCCTCAGGCCGGTATTCGACCACCCGCAAATCACCGCTTCGCCGCCTCGCGCTGGTGACGTTGATCGCCCTTGGCGTGATGGCCGTGGTGGTCCAAACTGCGCCGGGTGTCGCCACGGCGTTGATGCCCCTGCGCACCCAGGCGGGCGACATCCTAGTGGCGCCTACCAGCCAGGAACAAAGCCAAGAGCCGGGATTCTTCGCCAGGCTCATGGGCCATGGCGCGAAGGAGCGTCAGATCCGCGAGTTGGAGGCGCGCGTGCAGGAATTGTCGCGCTACGAGGCCGCCGCCCGCTCCATGTCCGCTCGGCTCGAAGCCTATGAGAGCATGCTCGCTGCCATGGGCGAGCCGCCCGCGAAGGGCGCCACCGCTCGAATTGTGTCCGAAATCGATGGCCCGTTCAGCGAGACCCTGCTGGCCAATGCGGGCCGCGCCCAAGGCGTTGAGGAAGATTTCATCGCCCTGAACGAGGGCGGCGTTGTTGGCCGCGTGGTCCATATCGGAGAGCGGTCGTCGCGCATCTTGCTGGTCACAGACTTCAACTCACGGGTCCCTGTGATGGGCGAGACCAGCGGTGTGCGCGCCATCGTGTTCGGAGACCGCGACGGGCTGGGCACGCTGTCAGATCTGCCGGAAACCGAAGATTTCATCGCAGGCGAACGCATCCTTTCCAGCGGAGAGGGCGGCATCTTCCCCCGCGGTTATGTGGTGGGTTGGGCCCAGCCGGGCGCCGAGCGGTGGCGGGTCGACTTTTCCATGGCCGAGACGCGAGGCGGCTTTGTGCGGCTGGTCCCGCCCCAATCGATCCCAACTCCGGAAGAAGAGCCTGCCCTTCTGGAACCAGTCCCGGAGGACCTCGCCCTGAATGAGGCCCCAGAGCCCCTGCCTGCCGAAGGTGGCCAGCCATGAGCCGCTCAAGATCCAGTTGGCGCGAAAGTGCGGCTCGGTCCTGGCGCAGAACCGGGCCCAATGGCAGGCTCGTCATCGGCGTTCTGATCGTGATCACCCTCTGGTGGATCGGATTGGACACGGTCAGCGTCGCAGGCATCACCGTGCCCTGGCCATTAGGCCTGTTGGTGGCGGCAATGGGCTGGGCCAGGGTCGGCTTGTCCATGCGCCCGATGATGACGCTCGTGGTGGTGTCGTTTCTCTTCGACCTTTCGGCAAACGCGCCTTTTGGCAGCTATGCGATCGTCGCTCTGGCCAGCTATGGGGTCCATGCAGCCGCCGAAAGTGCGCTCGATCTCGAAAATGATCCTCTCGCCAAGAGCCTTTTGCCATTCGTCAGCCTGCTCGCCGGCCTGATGGTGCTCTGGGTGCTCGCCAGCTCCAGCGCGGGGTATGTGGCCCGGCTGACCCCGCTGCTTTTGACGGGCATTGCCACAGCGCTGGCCTATGGCGCGCTGTCACACGTGTTTCACCTGCGCGCGCGGCCGGGTGTGCGCGCCGGGAGGGCGTAGGCCATGGCAAGGCGCCGGAAGAAAACCAAGAAGTTCGTCAGCCCAAAGCGGAACACATCCCGCAGTTCAGTCGAAAACCAGGTCGACTTCACTCGGCGCGCGGCGATCCTTGGCGGGGTGGGCGGCGCGGTCTGGCTTGGGTTGATCGGCCGCTTTTACCAGCTCCAGGTGATGGAGGGCGAGGCCTACAACGCGCTCGCCAAGGAAAACCGGGTGCGGCTCGACCTCGCCCCGCCAAAGCGCGGGCTGATCCTCGACCGTTTTGGCCGTCCACTGGCATCGCATCGCAGCGCAGGGCGCGTCTCCATCGTGCGCGAGCAGGCCGGTGATGTGGAAGCGGTGCTGCGTGAGATTGCCAAGCTGATCGATCTTCCCGAAGAGCGCCAGGAGCGGATCATCCGCGACGCGGCGCGCCAGGCGAGTTTCGTGCCGACCTTGGTGGCGCGCGAGCTGACCTACGAGGACTTTGCCCGCATGCGGTTGCACGCGGCTGAGCTGCCCGGCGTCGAAGTGGCCATGGGCAAAGTCGCGCCCGCGGGGATAGGACCGCGTCAGGCCCATGG
>JBCBGD010000351.1:0-2417 GCA_038527085.1 Pseudomonadota bacterium
GCGCGCCTTCCGGCCGGCTGATGTCGAGGTCGGCAAAAGACACCACCGCTGAATCCGGCGACACGACGAGCGGCGAGCGGCGGCTCAGCTCGTCTGCGCCCGCTGTCATGGCTGCTCCAGAAAACGCCATGATAAGCGCCGCGCATTGGCATACTCGCCTCGCGAAAAGATTACGCATCGTTCACTCCTTCGTTGAGTCCACCCCGCCCGTGTGAGAGAATGGTGTTGAGGAATGGGCAACACTGCATTGGCGACCTGCCCTTACGTAAGGTGAGAAAGACGGACACGGATCGACTGGCCTGTAATGTCCGCAAATGACCTGAAGGGAAGACCGCCGATCCTGAGGGACGGACCCGGAAGGTTGACCATGGACGCGCCGCAATTCCAGACCGATAGCAATGGCCGTGAGAGGCTGGATGCCTGGAAACGCATCGCTGCTTACCTTCACCGATCCGAGCGCACTGTCAGGCGCTGGGAAGCTGAAGAAAAACTCCCGGTCCACCGGCTGAAGCATGGCCAGTCCAGCACGGTTTATGCGTATGCGGATGAACTGGAGTCCTGGCTCTCAACGCGCAGCCGGTCCCCTGTGGACCTGCCGGCGCAGGAAACCGTGGACCTGCTGATCCTGCCGATCGAGGATCTCACAGCAGGTGGGACCCACGCCCATGTCTGCGAAGGCATCCGCGAAGAGCTCATCCTGGGGCTCAGCAAATGTGCCGAGACACGCGCGCGGGTCAGGCCACACGTCCCGGCGCTGGCCGAGCAGCCGAACGGGAAAGTGCGAGCGGGCTTCGCCATCCGCGGCAGCGTGCGGGTTCAAGCCGGTGAGATGAAAATCGTCCTGCATCTCGTGCGCATGGAGGATGACGGGATCATCGAGTCCCTGGAGGCGCAGCTTGACGACGGCGATCAGATTGGCGCGGAAGAGGCGGTTGCGGCGCAAGCGATTGACCGTTTCGCCAGCGCGCTCAGCTCTCCGTGAGCCTTATCCGCAAAGCGGCTTAGTGAAGCGCAGGCAGTCGGCCATGTGTTCGGCAAACAGTTTCGCCTTTCCGCGCAGTTTGCCGCTCGTCCATACGGCGTTCACAGGCAGCGGCGTCCCGGTCCAATCGGGCAATACGCGCTGGAGACGGCCCTCCACCGCGTCCGCGCAGACCAGCCAGTCGGGCGCATAGAAAAGACCGAGCCCATCCAGCGCGCCCTGCAGCAAGACCTCACCAGAGGACGCGGACAGGCGGCCATCCATCTTGAGGGTGACTTGCTGGTCCCCGTTCAGAAGCGTCCAGTCGCGCGCGGAGGGCGATTGGCGAAAGATCAGCGCTGGCAGGTCGCACAGCTCCTCGGGCTTCTCAGGCGTGCCATGCTTTTCCAGAAAGGCAGGACTGGCCCAGACCAGGCGCTGCACCGCGCCCATCCGCTTTGCCATTAGGCGGCTGTCGGCCAGCTCGCCCAAGCGGAAAGCAAGGTCGACGCCCTCCTCGACGAGATCTGTCAGCGTGTCTTCTGCGATCACGTCGCATTTGATGTGGGGATAGAGGTCAAGGAAGGTGGCGATCTGCGGCGCGATCAGCCTCCGGGCCAGCGAGTTGGCCGCAGAGATCCTCAACATACCGACAGGTTCATGGTCGAGCCCGCGCGCTTCGGCTTCGGCATCGTCGAACTCGGCCAGAATCACGCCTGCGCGCTCGTAGAACTTGTTTCCGGCTTCGGTGAGGTTCAGCGCGCGCGTCGTGCGCTGGAACAGTTCCGCGCCGAGGCGGTGTTCGAGGTCCTGGATACGGCGCGAGACCGTGGGCTGGCCGATGCCCATATCGCTGGCGGCCTTGGAGAAACTCCCCGCATCGGCCACACGAATGAACAGCCGCATCGCATCAAGTCGGTCCATGGTTGAAGGCTCCATGCAGGTTTTGCATGACCCATATGGAGACTGTCCCGGTTCATAAAAGGCTGGGCCGCGCCACCTTTGCGAGCATCGACAGCGGGATGGTCCCGCGCAGCCGATCCCCAAAGGAGCCCGCCATGGCCAATTTCACACTGCACGATGAAACAACAGCACCCGGCGACGCGCGCGCAAAACTGGAGGCCACGAAAAAGAGCCTCGGTTTCATCCCGTCGCTCTATGCAGTGTTTGCAGAAAATCCCGCATTGCTCGAGGCTTACACAACAGTCGGCGCGCTGTTCAGCAAGGCTGGCCTGTCGCCGCTCGAACAACAGGTCGTGACCATTACGGCGAGCGTGGAAAATGAATGTCACTTCTGTGTGGCAGCCCACTCGACGATTTCCGAAGGCCAGGGCCTCGACATGGATGTGATCGCCGCGGTGCGTGACGACCGGCCGATTTCAGATGCCAGGCTTGAAGCGCTGCGCCGCTTTACGAAACAGATGGTCGACCAGCGCGGCTTTGTTTCAGATGCCGA
>JBCBGD010000352.1:0-2412 GCA_038527085.1 Pseudomonadota bacterium
GTTCGCTGCCTTGGTGACAGCTTCCACGAGGCGGTCAACATCACTTTCTGCGCAGGCAATCTCGATTTTCACCTTGGGAAGCAGCCGGACCTCGTACTCCGCGCCGCGATAGACTTCTGTCTTGCCCTGCTGGCGGCCATAGCCTCGCACTTCAGAAACAGTTAGGCCGGCAGCGCCAGCATCGGTCAGCGCGTCGATGACCGCGTCCAGACGGCTCGGTTTGAAGATTGCTGTGACCAGTTTCATCGCCAGACTCCCTGCCTCGATCCGATCTAAACGTGTGCCGGTTGCCGTGGATCGTCAATCTTGTGGCGGTGTTTGACGCGTTTCAGGCGAATTTGCCCGCTGATTTGGCACAGAACCAGCCGGATTGCGCGACTTCACAGCAGATACGGCAGGCGCAACGGCCCCGCCGCCGGGCTCGATATAGATGCGCTTCACCGCCTCCACGAGCACCACCCCGCCGAGCCCAGGCGCGATCCACCGCCCGGCGCGCTCCCATCCCTGCACGCCTGCGGTCACAAGCGACAGCGGGATCGGCGGCATGTACAGCGCATGGGTCGAGGCGGTGACCTGGAATGCGCAGTCGCTCAGCAGGCTGGACAATTGGCGCAGAGTCCATGGCCGGCCATGGCCAAAGGGAGTGCGCTCGGCGCGCGCCCAGATGCCGGCGCGGTTGGCTGTGGCCACGACGATCCGACCTTCAGGCGCCATGACTCGCCAGACCTCGCGGCAGAGCGCGCGGGGATTTTCGGCTTCTTCAAGCGCGTGGAGCAAGAGCGCCCTGTCAAAGGTCGAGTCGGAAAAAGGAAGCCTCGCTTCAGGAGACACGAGCGTCGCATTGCCACGCCCGTTTGCGTCCCACCGCACATGCCCTGCCGCCTCGGGCAGGACAGCCGGCGCCGCTGCAGCTTGCGTTGCGAAGGGGGCAAGCAGCGGCATTGGATAGCCAAGACCGAGCACGCTGAGGTTGTCCGTCGATTGCCAGAGATCCCCCACCCGGCTCGACAATGCCCAGGCCGCAGCCTCCCCAAGGGGGCTTGCATAAAATCGCTCAATGCTGACGCTGTCCTGGCGCATGGGGTCGACCTGTGGTGTGGCAGTCAGATAGGATCGCTAAGGAGCTGTTATAATGCTGAAAGTTCACCAATTTCCCTGCCTGAGCGACAATTACGGCTATCTTGCCCACGACACCGAAACCGGCGAGACCGCTGCGATTGATACGCCAGACGCCGATGTCTATCTGGCTGAAGCCAAAGCCAAGGGCTGGAATATCACGCAGATCTGGAACACCCACTGGCACCCGGACCACGCAGGCGGCAACCTGAAGATCAAGGACGCGACAGGCTGCAAGATCTCTGGCCCGGAAGGTGAAGCCGGCAAAATCCCCGGCATCGACACGACTCTTCAGGGCGGTGACACCGTGCACCTCGGCGCGCTCACGGCCCATGTCATCGACGTGCCGGGTCACACGCTAGGGCATATCGCCTTCCATCTTCCGGAGGCGGAAGCGGCCTTTGTTGGCGATGCCGTCTTTGCCCTTGGCTGCGGACGCGTGTTCGAAGGCACAATGGAAATGATGTGGGAGAGCCTGTCGCGGCTGAAGGCGTTGCCTGCGGACACCACACTCTACTGCTCCCATGAGTACACACAGGCCAATGCGCGGTTCGCCGAAACGATTGAAACCGAGAATGTTGCGCTCAGTGATTATATCGCCGAAATCGATGCGAAACGGGCGCGCGGCGAGCGCACCGTTCCGATGCCACTTTCGCGAGAGCTGGCAACAAACCCCTTCTTGCGCGCCGATGTGCCTGCGCTCCAGGCCGCCATGGGCCATCCAGGAGACGCCGTAGCCACTTTCGCAGAGATCCGCGGACGCAAGGACAGGTTCTGATGCCAGCGATCACGGGCGATCTCGGCGCCAAGGAGATCATCAGGCTGCTGGACATGCAGCCCCATCCCGAAGGCGGGCACTATGTCGAAACCTACCGTTCCCCCGCGGAGGACGGCGCGCGCGCGGCCATGACGGTGATCCATTTCCTGCTCCAGGCCGACGAGGTGTCGGCCTGGCACCGCGTAGATGCCGATGAGGCCTGGTTCTGGCATGCCGGTGGGCCGCTGGCGCTGACGCTGAGCCCGCCCGAAGGCCGCGGCGCTTCGCCCGTGCAACTCGGCCCCGACATCCGCCTCGGGCAGAAACTGCATGCCGTCGTGCCTGCCCATCACTGGCAGACCGCGGAAACGCTCGGCGCGTGGACGCTGGTTTCCTGCTCCGTCTCGCCAGGATTTCAGTTCTCCGGGTTCGAAATGGCGCCGCCCGATTGGCGCCCGGAGATCTAGAGCACCTTAAGTTTCAGCGGAAGCATAGCCGGCGTTGACGATGTAGTTGTTGCATTCTGCCGGGGAGATAGT
>JBCBGD010000353.1:0-2394 GCA_038527085.1 Pseudomonadota bacterium
CACCGAGAAGGCCCGGATGCCATCACCCTGCCAGAGATGGTCAACTTGGCGCGCGAACAGGGCGTTGGCAGACTTGGCCTGCCCGTAGGCGTCCCACTTGTCATAGGGGTGGTTGTGGAAATGGGGATCACCCCAGTGCACGTCGCTGCGGATATGCGCGGTCGACGACAGCGCGACCACGCGCGCACCATCGGCTTTCTGCAAGGCTGGCATCAGCGCCTTCGTCAGCGCAAAATGGCCCAGATGGTTGACGCCGAACTGTCTCTCCCAGCCGGGTCCGACCCGCCCTTCAGGGCATGCCATGATGCCCGCATTGTTGATCAGGATGTGCAGCGGGCGCTCTGTGGCCAGGTAGTTCTCGGCAAAGGCGCGCACGTCCGACAAGTTTGCCAGGTCCATCTGCGCGATCTCAAGCTTGCCTGGGAACTCGTCGAGCACTTCCTTGGCCTGGTCCAGCCTGCGGGCTGGCACCGTGACCGTCGCGCCCGCCGCCGCAAGAGCACGCACGGTCTCCGTCCCGATGCCGCTATAGCCGCCGGTGACAATGGCGTTCTTGCCGGTCAGGTCGATGCCATTCAGCACGACCATGGCGGTCGACTTGGCGTGAAAGCCGCTGCCGATCGGCTGTTGCGGTGTTGATGTCATGGCGCGCTCCCTATCTCTAGTGTTCAGCGTGACAGACAGGCGGCGCCTGCACAACACGCTGGTGATGAAGCCTTGGCTTTGATACGGTGTAACAATGCTGAAACAACGACTATTCGCTGCCTTCAAATCCCTGTGTGCGATTGTGGCCATGTTCGCCTTCGCGGCCCCTGTCCTCGCCCAGGAGCCTGACATCACGACCCAGTACCGCAACGGCGACGCTGCACTCAGGCTTGGTCACGTCAACGCGGCCCTGCAGCTCTACACCATCGCCTGCGAAGGTGGCTCTGCCTATGATTGCTACCGCCAGGGCGACATGCGCCGCCAGGGCATCGCCACGCAGCAAAGCTACGAGGCTGCCGAGTCCTCCTACTCGCGCGCTTGCGAGATGGACTATGCCGACGCCTGCCACATGCTCGCCAATCTGCGTTTCAATGGCCGCGGGCTCGAACAGGACCACACCAAGGCGCGCACGCTCTATGCCCGTGGATGCGACCTCGACAGCGCAGCCTCCTGCGCCGTGCTCGGCAACATGATGTATGTCGGCATGGGCGGCCCGCGGGAGCGACAACGCGGGGCGGACCTGATGCGCCGGTCTTGCCTGCAAGAGGTGGACTATGCCTGCGAGCAGGTGCGCCGCTATGGTCTGTCAAACCAGGGCGAGCGCTCCAACACGCTGCGCCGCGGCTGGTGGCTCGGCAACTAGGCCTTCGGCATCGCGCGCAGCAGCTCCAGAAGCTGACCCATATCCTCGGGCAGCGGCGCCTCGAAGCGCACTTCTTCGCTTGTGACCGGGTGGATAAATCCCAACACGGCGGCATGCAGCGCCTGCCTTGGAAACCCGCGCGCGGACTTGGTCGCCGCCATGAAGGCCTCGCCTGATCCGTATGCCTTCAAGCCCCGGTGTCTGCCATAGACATCATCGCCCACCAGGGGCGCGCCGATATGGCTGAGATGGACGCGAATCTGGTGCGTCCGCCCTGTCTCCAGACGGCATTCGATAAGCGCGGCAGCGGGAAGGCCGGTGCCCTTCTCCAGCAGCCCAAATGTCTCGAACGTCTTGTAGTGCGTGGTCGCATCGCGCGCGCTCTCGGGCACAGCGCCGCGCGGAACAGCCATTTTCTTTCTGTCCCCCGTCGCCCGCGCAATTGGCGCCTTCACGGTGCCCGATAGCGGCCGGGGCGCGCCGCGCGTGATGGCGCGGTAGACACGCTCGATGTCATGCTTGGCAAAGAGCGGTGATAGCCCGCGATGGGCCGCTTCTGTCTTTGCCACCACCATGACCCCTGTCGTTTTCTTGTCGAGGCGGTGGACGATGCCAGGCCGCTCCACCCCGCCAATGCCCGGCAGTTCGCCCTTGCAATGGTGCAGCAGCGCATTCACCAGCGTACCGTCCCAGCTTCCCGGCGCAGGGTGCACCGCCATGCCCGCGGGCTTGTTGATGATGATGAGGTCTGCGTCCTCATGCAGGATGTCGAGGGGGATGTCCTGGGGCTCAGGCGTCGCGGGGCGCGGGTCCGGCACGCTCAGCGTGTAGGCGGCACCGGCCTGAACAGGCGCGTTGGGATCGGTCAGCGGCGCGCCATTGCAGGTCGCCGCACCCTCCTTGATCAGCGCCTTGATGCGTGAGCGCGAAAGCGGGGCAAGCTTGCCTGCCAGGAAGCGGTCTGCGCGCTGTCCGGCATCATCCTCGTCGGCAATCAGTGTTTGGGTTTCCATGTCATCTCTCTGACGCGAAGTTGTGCTGATGGG
>JBCBGD010000354.1:0-2387 GCA_038527085.1 Pseudomonadota bacterium
AAACGCAAAACCAGTCGGCAGGCGCCCCGGACACGGCAGAAACAGAGGGCGCACAGGGCATGTCGCGCCATGTCGATGTCCTGCAATTGCTGTTCTGGACCAGCCTGCTGATCGCCGTGGCGGCCGCGAGTGTCGCCATTGCCTGGCCCGAAGCGGTCGGCTCCACAGGGCCGATCCTGCTCATCGCGATGGCCGCGGGTGGCATGGTGTTCCTGCTCTGGGTCCTGCGCGGGGCAGGCAGGCGGCTTGGCCTCTTCCCGGATCGTAGCGCCGCGGCCGCCGCCACCGCGCCCCAGCGTCCACGCTTCCAGTGGATCGAGGCGCTCGACGAAGCCGTTCTTGTGTCTGACCGTTCCGGCACACCCATCGCCGCGAACAACACCTATGGCGAGCTGACAGAGCTGGCGCTCACCCGCGTCGGCGAGGACGAAGCGATCTCCATCGACCGCTTGTTCAGCGCCTCGCCCACCGTGTCCGCCCCCATCTTCCGCCTCGGCAAGGCCGCTCGGACCGGTGAAGCGCGCCGCGAAGTGCTGCCACCGATCACGCTCGGCAAGGACGGCGTGCCCGCCCAGTTCGAGGTTGGCGTCTCGCCCCTGCCAAAGGGGCGGTGTCTCTGGCGGCTCAGGCGCATTGCGGGCAGCGAGGAAGCCACGGGCGCAGCTGACCTGCGCTCACTTTACGTTGAAGACGCGCCCATGGGCTTCTTCGCCGCGAGGCCAGACGGCACAATCACCTATGCCAATGGCTGGCTGCGCGAACTGCTCGGCCTGCCAGAACAGCTGAAAGAAGTGCGTATCGACGACATCATGCGCCCTGAATTCGTGAAGCTGCTGTCGCGCGACAGGAAGACCGGGCAGCCTGGCCGCGCCGACGTGATGATCCGTGGGCGAGATGGCGTGGAAGTGCCCGTGCAGGCGATCACCACCTGGTCAGGCAAGGGCGCCTCGGCCCATGGCCGCACCGTGCTGATGCCCAATGCGCACACTTTCGCTGGCGCAGAGGCGCGTCCGCCGCGGCCCGATGGTAGCGACCCGATGTTTGATGATGCGCCCTTCGGTGCGGTGCGCCTGGATGGCGATTCGGTGGAAAGCGCCGTCATTCTTGACTCAAACCGCGCCCTCATGGGTATGGCCGAAGGCAAGGCGATGCCGGGTGCGCGCTTTGCAGACCTGTTTGAGGCCGACGACACGCCCGGCGGGCTCGGCTCGAAACTGCTCGAAGCCATCGACAAGCCCATGCCTCTGAAGCTCGCGGGCCTGTCAGAAACGCGCCATGTCAGCGTCTTCGTCACGCTGGACGCCCAGGGGCGCCCCTCGGTCGCCTATGTCATCGACATGACCGAGCAGAAGGAGCTGGAACTGCGCCTGGCCCAGGGCGAGAAGATGCAAGCCATCGGACAGCTCGCAGGCGGCGTGGCCCATGACTTCAACAACGTGTTGACGGGCATCATGCTCAACACCGACACGCTGGTCACGCGCCACCCTGTCGGCGATCCGAGCTTCGACAATCTGAAATCGATCCACGAATTTGCCGTGCGCGCGCGCGACCTTGTCCGCATGCTGCTTGCCTATGCCCGCCAGCAGACTTTCAAATCCGAAGTGCTCAACGTCACCGATTTCCTTGGCGAGTTCTCCATCCTGCTCGGTCAGATCCTCGACGAGCGCATCACGCTCGAGGTCAAGCACGGGCGCGACCTGCCGCACATCCGCGCTGACAAGAACCAGATCGAAACCGCGATCATCAACCTGGCCGCCAATGCCCGCGACGCCATGCTGGCCGACGGTTCTGGCGGCAGCCTCGCCATCCGCACCTCCACCTCCACAGGCAAGGAGGCCCACGAGCTTGGCTTCAACTATGTCGAAGATGGCGAGTACCTTCTGATCGAGGTCGAAGACACCGGCTGCGGCATGCCGCCGGAAGTCATGGACAAGATTTTCCAGCCCTTCTTCACCACCAAGGAAGTCGGCGTCGGCACGGGGCTCGGCCTCTCCACGGTCTACGGCATCATCAAGCAGTCCGGCGGCTTCATCTGCCCGAAATCGGAAGTCGGCAAGGGCACGACCTTCTTCATCTACCTGCCCGCCCTCAGCGCAGACGAGATCCCCGCCGAGGAAGACATCGCGCTGGAAACCGCCGCCAATCCCCGCCCGGTGGACATGTCTGGGCGCGGCCGCATCCTCCTGGTTGAGGATGAGGACGGTGTGCGCGGCATTGCTGCCCAACTCCTTGAGTCGCGCGGCTACGAAGTTGAGCAGGCCTGCGATGGCGAAGAAGCCATGGAGATCCTCACCGAGGAACCTTGCAGCTTCGATCTCATTATCTCAGACGTCGTCATGCCCGGGATGGATGGCCCCACATTGATCCGTGAGGCGCGCGAGCACCTG
>JBCBGD010000355.1:0-331 GCA_038527085.1 Pseudomonadota bacterium
AAAACGGCGAAGTGGAGCAGGACAATTTTCACACTTTCCGTTCGCTCACGATTGCCGAAATGCCCGAGGTGGAAACCATCGTCATGCCGTCAGGCGGCTTCTGGGGCGGGGTTGGCGAGCCGACCATCGCTGTGGCGCCGCCTGCCGTGCTCAATGCGATATATGCAGCGACGGGCAAGCGGGTGAGACAGCTGCCGCTTGGCGACCAAAACCTGAGAGAGGCGTGAAGCAAAGGCTCCTGACCCTGTTTGCGCTTGTCGGTCTTGGCGTGTGTCTCGGCGCGTGTGGCGGAGCAGACACTGAGACGACAAGCGCGCCCGCTCAGGAGTTG
>JBCBGD010000355.1:341-1023 GCA_038527085.1 Pseudomonadota bacterium
TGAGCGGGGTGGCCAGCCTCGCAGCATCCTGCAGCGGATGCCACATGGAGAGCGGCGGCGCGATTGCCTCGCTTTCCGGCCTGACCGCAGAGGAACTCCAGGCCCGTCTGGTTGCCTACAAGACCGAAGACGGCGCCACGGTGATGCACCGTCTGGCCAGAGGATACACCACCGAGCAGATCGCCAGCGTCTCCTCCTATCTGGCAGACCAGCAGGCGGCCGAATGATGGATCTCTCGCGTCGCAGTCTGCTGCTTGGCTTAGGCGCTTCCTCATTCGTGGCGCCTGCCGCTTTTGCACGCACCGATGCCCGGATCGTGGTTGTCGGGGCCGGCTTTGGCGGTGCGACGGCTGCGCGGACGCTCGCTCATCTCATGCCAAGCGCGCGGGTGTCTCTCATCGATCCAGCAGAGAGTTACGTATCCTGCCCCTTCAGCAATCTGGTGCTCAGCGGCGATCGCAGCCTCACACAGCAGACGTTCAGCCTGGTGCCCAACCGGTTTCCAAGCCTCAGGCGCATCATGGCGCGGGCGGTCTCCATCGATTCTGTTGCCCGCACCGTTTCCTTGTCGGACTCAGGGGCATTGTCCTACGATAGGCTGATCTTGTCGCCAGGCGTGGACATGCGCTGGGGCGCGATTGAGGGCTACGACGCGGACGCGGTCGATGCGATGCCTCACGCC
>JBCBGD010000355.1:1032-2371 GCA_038527085.1 Pseudomonadota bacterium
TTGTCGCCAGGCGTGGACATGCGCTGGGGCGCGATTGAGGGCTACGACGCGGACGCGGTCGATGCGATGCCTCACGCCTGGAAAGCGGGACCGCAAACGCGGCGACTGCGCGCACAGCTCGATGCGATGGACGATGGCGGCACGGTGGTGATGTCGGCCCCGCCTGCGCCCTATCGCTGCCCTCCAGGCCCCTATGAGCGCGCCAGTCTGATTGCGCACTACCTGAAAACGCGCAAACCACGCTCAAAGCTGATCGTGCTGGATGCCAAGAACAGTTTTTCCAAAATGGGCCTTTTCCGGGAAGCCTGGGCCGAGCACTATCCAGATCACCTTGAGTGGCGCAGCGGTTTTGATGACGGCCGGGTTTCACGCGTCGACCCCGATGCCATGACGCTGGAGACCGATTTCGAAACCCACCGCGCAGACGTGGCAAATGTGATCCCGCCGCAGAAAGCCGCGGCCATTGCCGATGTGGCGGGCGTCGCCGACCAGACGGGCTGGTGCCCGATTGATGCGGTGACGTTCGAGTCGACCCTCCAGCCGAACATCCATGTTATCGGCGACGCGGCCATCGCTGCGCCGATGCCGAAATCCGCGTTTTCCTCCAACCTACAGGGCAAGGTGTGCGCCATTCAGGTGGCGCGCCTCTTGAGCGGCCTTGCGCCGGAGCCCACGCGGCTGGTGAACACCTGCTATTCCTACACCACGCCGGACGAGGCGATCTCGATCGTCGGGGCCTATTCGAATGAGGGTGGCACCTTCCAGCAGATCGAGGGCGCAGGCGGGGTGAGCCCATCTGGAGCAAAAGATGCAGTTCGCCAGGCCGAGGCCGCGCAAGCCGCAGACTGGTTCTCGGCAGTCACAAAGGAAAGCTTCGGTTGATGCGCTTCGGCCCGGCCATCGTCGGAGGCTTGGCACTCGCCTCTTGCGGAGGCGCGGCACCGTCGGAGCTTGCCGGTGTTGAGGGCGACACGCTCCCCGTTCGACTTGCCGATGCGCCGGCAAGTGCAGAGCGTGGACGCGCTGTCTTTGCCGATCGAGATCAGGGCCATTGCGTCCTGTGCCACGCACTCGCAGGCCTTGACGCACCCTTTCAGGGCAATCTCGGACCGTCACTCGATGGTGTCGGCTCCCGCCTCAGCCCGGGCCAGCTTCGCCTCAGGATCGCCGCGCCGCATCTGGTCTGGCCGGACACGGTCATGCCTGCCTACTATAGGCGAGAAGGGCTGAACCAGGTTGACCCGGCTTTTTCAGGCGCCACCATCCTTACGGGCCAACAAATCGAAGATGTGGTAGCTTTTCTTGCAGAGCAGACAGATGATGACACCGATGGCACCGC
>JBCBGD010000356.1:0-2367 GCA_038527085.1 Pseudomonadota bacterium
GGCTTCAACGCACAGACCGAAGAGTATGGTGACCTGGTGAAAATGGGCGTGATTGACCCGGTGAAAGTGGTGCGCTCCGCGCTGCAGAACGCTGGCTCGGTCGCCGCGCTGCTGATCACCACGGAAGCGGCCATCGCCGAAGCACCGAAAGAAGATGCCCCCGCAATGCCTGACATGGGCGGAATGGGTGGCATGGGCGGAATGGGCGGCATGATGTAAGCCCAGGCCCAGCCTGAAATCTGAGAAAGGCCCGGCAGAGATGCCGGGCTTTTTTTATCGCGGCTCACACAGCGGCGGCGTGCGCTGCTCGTCGCCGAGGTCGATGGAGACGTCTTCGCGGATAAGCTCGATCAACGGCACGATGGGTTCGGCGAAGCCGACGCGCCCATCGGCGCTCATGCGGTTGGCATCAACGCCCTGGTGAATGGCGATGACCTTGCGGCTGTCGAGATCGAACACTGGCGCGCCAAACGCGCCTTTCAGGGTGGCATGGCGGTAGGTGACGCCTTCGCTGCCCGCAACGTCCAGCCCGCTGGTGACGAGCAGGGTGAGTTCTTCGGTGTCGGTGCCGTCGCTAACCGGTGGCACTTGTTCGTCTTCGATGAAAACATTGGACATGAAGCGCCCTGGATTGGCGTCGGCAGTGCCCGTCGCTGCGGCGCCATCGATACCAAACAAGGCAAACCGGCCGCCGCCGGATGATCCCCAAGGATCGCGCTCGCAATCAATGTCGCCAGGCTGCAGCGGTCGCGCACCGAAGGGCACATCCCCCTCCAGCGCATGGATAAAAAAGACCGGCTCTGCCGACAGCTCGATCGGCGTGCGCCAGACCGGCTTGGACACCAGTGCCAGCGTGGGCGAGTCGCGCAGGGTCGGAAAGGTTGCCTCGATGCTTGCAGGATCATCGGCAGGCGATGCGCCGAGCCCTGCAGCACCCTCGGGCATCAACTCTTCAGGCGTGAGATAGCGCTGCTCCATGAGGCTGTGGTCAATGGCGTCGTCGTCCAGATTGGGCTCTGGAGGCGGCGGGGGCGGGATTTCCATCGGACCGGGACGCACGAAGCTCTGCTCGATCACGCCAGGTGGTGGCCCGCCCTCCGCAGGCTCGATGAAGGCGCGCGAGAACCGCTCGCCCTCGAAATCGTCCGCGCCCTCCGCCCCCATCGCGTCGGTGGCGGCAAGGAATTCGTTCAGCCGCCGGTCTTCCGCGATCAGCTCTTCTTCTGATTTGAACCGGGGCGTCAGCACATAGGGCGTGCCAGCCCAGTCAGGATGCACCATGGCGCCGTCAATCAGGATGCCCGTCACGATCTGGCGGCCTTTCTGGAGCCGAACCACGGCGCCAGCATAATTCGCTGCCACCGGAAACCACCCGCCCTTCGTCTCGAAAGGATCGCGGCCCGTGGAGGGGGCCCGGAGAGCAATATCTGAGGACAGGCGGATCAGCGCGCCTTCGAGCTGGTCATTTGTCTCGACTGCGGTCTGGTAGGCCTCCTGGGCGAACGCCTTGGCCTCTTCGGCCTCCAGCCATTGCAGGCCCGAGAATCCCGCCAACCCGGCCATAGCCACGGCGACAGCGGACACGCCGATCAGCAGGCCCCGGCGGCGATTACGCGCGGCGCGCTCGGCCGCGTCGGCGGCGGCCTTGCTGGACGAGATGAAATCCATCTGGTCGTCGGAGACGGCGGGCGCGCCGTGGGGCCGGCTGGCCATCCAGTTTGAGGCCGCTTCCAATTCGTCGCCGCGCAGGAGCAACGCATCGGTGCGCCCGCGCCCATCCCATCGCCGGGCCAGGGCGCCAAGCCGTGTGTGCTCGCGGATCCACTGGTGATCGACGCGCAGGGCAGCCGAAAGGTCCTTCAGGCCCGCGGCGAACGACTTATCCCCATCGAAAAAGACATAGTTGAGCTGGGAGAGCTCCTTCGGCACCTGCCCGTCCGGCACGGGTCGCCAAACCACGGGGATGAGGCGCTTGTTCAGGCGCTGGGTCTCTTCCACCTCCCAGCTGCAATGCTCAGACGTCAGGCTGTCGGGCGAGAGAATGTAGACGACCGTGTCGGCGCTCTCGATCAGCCCGCCCAGGCGCTGTTCCCAGGGCTCACCGGGTGCGATGTCTTCTTGGTCGATGAATGCCTCGAACCCGCAGGCCTGGAGCGCATTGACCAGTTCCAGCGCAAAGCCCGTATCCGCGCGCGAATAGGACAGAAACACCTTGATCGGTTCGGTTTCGCCGCCGCTGTCATAGGCCATGGCGCGTCTCCTACTGCTCAAGCGCAGGATACGCCCTCGCGCGGGTGAGCGAAAGCGCTGGCGGCAGAGGCACTCTCCGGCCCCAACAAATCGCGTCCAACCTGGAGTAAATTTTCT
>JBCBGD010000357.1:0-2364 GCA_038527085.1 Pseudomonadota bacterium
GTTGTCGGCGCAGCGGCGACGGACCTCTGGGGCGAGACCCAGGGCATGCTCCAGAGAATCATCGGCGAGCAATGGTTCAACCCCAAGGCGGTGGTGGGCTTCTGGGAAGCCACGCCGCGCGGTGACGATATCGCGCTCTCCACGGGCGACACGCTTCACACCCTGCGCCAGCAAATGGTGAAAACGAATGATAGGCCAAACTTCGCCCTGTCGGATTTCCTGGCTGCAAAAGGCGACCATATCGGCGCGTTCTGCGTGACCGCTGGGCCTGAAGCCGACGCCTTGGCGAAGGAGTTCGAGGCCGCAGGCGATGATTACCAGGCCATCATGGTGAAGGCGCTGGCTGACCGGTTTGCCGAGGCGATGGCGGAATACATGCACGCGAAGGTGCGCCGGGAGCTCTGGGGTTATGCGCCCGATGAAGCCTTGGACAATGAGGCCCTGATCCGGGAAAAGTATCGCGGCATCCGCCCCGCGCCGGGCTATCCCGCGCAGCCGGACCACACTGAGAAAGAGACCATCTTCCGCCTGCTGGGGGCCGAGGCGCGGATCGGCGTGTCGCTTACCTCCAGCTTCGCCATGGACCCGGCGCCGTCTGTCTCAGGGCTCTACTTCGCCCACGAAGACAGCGCCTATTTCGCCGTCGGCCGCATCGAGCGCGACCACGTCGAAGACTATGCCACGCGAAAGGGCTGGGACATGCGCACGGCTGAACGCTGGCTCGCTCCAATCCTGAATTATGATCCCTATGCGAGGGTCGCAGCGGAGTAATTTATAGATCTGAGGTTCACCATCTGGTTTGCAGCGATCGCTGCGGCTTCTGGTCGTTGTCGCTGCTCGCCCGTGTGTTTCGCTGGAAATGGATGTTCAACCAGATCAGGGACGACCAGTATTGGCGACCGGGCCATGTCTGGCGATATACAATCACGCCGTTGATCATTGCCGGTATCGGAATTGCCATGTGGCTCCATTCCGGCGGATAGCGATCTCTGGGACTTTAACGCCCCCGCCGCGCGGCTTGGCGTTCGAGCATCTTGCGGCCTTCGCGGGCGAAGTGGGCGCGTTGGTTCACAACAGCGGCGGACGGCTTTCGGGTTGGTTTTGGAGCGGGCGCTGGAGCCGCGGCAGCCACGGCGGGCTGAGCGCCAAGCGCAGCAACGACGGATGCGGGCAGCGTGACCATCTCCTCAGCCTCTTCCGGCTCGGCGGCCTTCACGGGCTTGCCCTTGCGCAGCTCCCAGACCGCGAACATCATCAACAGCGCGATCACGCCAGCCCCTGCCACTGCGCCCTCTGCGCTGGACGGGTCGCGCCACCAGCCGGGCTCGAAATCCACCATCATGGCGCAGGGAAAGCCGAGCGCGCAGCCGATGACATAGGTGGTGAACGCACCATGGCGGCGCTGGCTGATCAGCTGGGCCGATACATACAGGAAGCAGCCCGCAAAGAGGTATGGCACGCCGTAGATCAGGCCGAGTTGGCGCCAGTTCACGCCCTCGAGCGCTGGGCCGAGCCCGTCCTCCATCGCCAGGCTCATCACCATCAGGATGGTCGGCCAGCGCATCACCGCCAACGCCGCCACCGTGAAGGCCACGGCGAACAGGGCAACGAGAAGCGCGAGCAGCTTGCGAGACATGGCAGATGGTTAACCCGGCGCGCCTTGCTGCCCGATGAACGCACGCTCGCAATTTCACCTTTCCGGCGTTACGCGTCGACAAGATGAGGCCGCCGCGCTAGCTCAGCCCCATGGAAACGCGCGAATTTTCTGCCTCCGTCTCGAAGACACTGCCGCCGTTTTTTCTCGTCCTCGGCGCGGCGGGCGCCTGCGGGGTGCTCGCCTGGCTGACCTGGGACAATGCGCTGATTTCAGGCGCACTGATGGTGGTGACCGCGGTGCTTTGCCTGGCCGCAGCGATCCTGGCCTATCGTCTCCTGTTTCGTCCGGTCATGCTGCGCGTGGGGCCTGAGGGCATCTATCTCAAGCGCCTTGGAGTCACTCTACCCTGGGCCGCAATCGGTCGGATAGAGCGGTTCAGGATCTCAAGCGGCGACACGCTGTTCGAACTGGTGGAGACCGATGAACAGCACCCCGTCTTTGACGAGCGCACCGTTCTGCTCGGCGCGGCGATGAACCACCGGCTTGGCCTGCCGGCCCTGTGCGTGCAGATGGGCCAGTACACCGGCACGCCTGAAGATTTTGAGGCTGCCGTGCGCGCAGCGGGTGGGCCTGAGATCGTGGTCGGCGAAGACCGGGACCTGAAAGCGCCGACCTCGATCTAATCCTTGGCAAACAGCCGGCCCATGTCCGCGAAGGCCTTCAGCTCGATCGCATTGCCGCTGGGATCGGTGAAGAACATGGTCGCC
>JBCBGD010000358.1:0-2347 GCA_038527085.1 Pseudomonadota bacterium
CGCCAAGGGGCGCGGGAGCCGCGCTCAGGTGTGGGTAAGTCCGCGCGGCGCTTCAGGCCGCGGCGCACCCTATCCCTCAAAATGCCAGGGCCGGCGCGGCGAGCAGCGCGCCGATGAACAGGCCGGCGAAGAACGCTTTTGAGAAGGACAGGCGGGATCTGGGGCTCATGGGAGCTTTCTAACGCGGCGGTCCTGAACGAACCGTTCGCGCCAGATTATGTTCCCGTTCAGACTTCTTGGCTGGCGTGAAAATCCTCCCGGCAGCACACGCCGGACACGAAAAAGGCGCGGAAGCCGAGCCCCCGCGCCTTGTTTTCATGGTCTGTGGCAGCGCCTATTCGGCGGCCACCTCGCGGCGCGACATCACCTTGTCGAACTGGCCCCAGACGCCCTCGTCGCCGTGCCAGTCGCCCTTCGTGGCGCCCTTTGAGTATTCCGTGGCGCGCGCCTCGAAGAAGTTGGCGTGCTCGACCCCGTTCAGGATCTCCGTCAGCCAGGGCAGGGGGTGCTCTGTGACGCCGTAGATCGGCTCGAGCTTCAACTGCCCCAGGCGCCAGTCGGCGATGTAGCGGATGTAATTCTGGATGTCGGCGGGCGTCATGCCCTCCACCTCCCCGGCCTCAAACGCCAGCTCGATGAACTTGTCTTCCAGCGCCACCACGGTGCGGCAGCACTCGCGGATCTTCTCGCCGAGCTCAGGCGTCATCACGCCGGTTTCCGCGCAGAAACTGTGGAAAAGCTTGATCATGCCTTCGCAGTGCAGGCTCTCGTCGCGGATCGACCAGGTCACGATCTGGCCCATGCCCTTCATCTTGTTGAAGCGCGGGAAGTTCATCAGCATGGCGAAGCTGGCAAACAGCTGCAGCCCCTCTGTGAACGCGCCGAAGACGGCCATGGAGACGGCGATGTCCTCGTTCGTCTCGGTGCCGAACTGGCCGAGATAGTCGTGCTTGGCGGCCATCTGCTCGTATTCCATGAAGGCGCTGAACTCAGAGTCCGGCATGCCGATGGTCTCGAGCAGGAGCGCATAGGCCGCGATGTGGATCGTCTCCATGTTGGAGAAGGCCGACAGCATCATGGAGACTTCCGTTGGTTTGAACAACGGCATGTAGTTTTCCATGTAATTCGCGCCGACTTCCACGTCGGATTGGGTGAAGAAGCGGAAGATCTGGGTGAGGAGGTTGCGCTCCTTGTCGGTGAGCTTGACCGCCCAGTCCTTGCAGTCCTCGCCCAGCGGCACCTCCTCCGGCATCCAATGAACTTGTTGTTGCTTCTTCCAGAACTCGTAAGCCCACGGATAGCGGAAGGGCTTGTAAGCGTTCGAAGGGGTCAACAGCCCCGGGATGTTTGCGCTGCCATCAGCCATGAGGTGCTCCATCAGATCATTCAACGTGCGACTACCCATATGTAGTGCCTGCATCTTCATAGTCACGCAAGATGTGCGCATCGCCGCTGTGTCACTTCCCCACAGGATTGAGAGTATACACGGCTGGTTAACCCGTCGGATAGCGCCATGATTCGCTGCGCTGTTGATCCCGCCGCCATTGGCCCCTTAGGCTAGGCGCATGGCGGACTATACCACCACGCTCCACGCTCTGTCGCGCCTCATCGGCTTCGACACCACATCTCGATTGTCCAATCTTGCCCTGATCGACTGGGCGGACGAGCAGCTGACAGCCGCGGGTGCACGCTGCACGCGCATTCCTGATGCGACCGGCGAAAAAGCCAATCTCTGGGCGCGGATTGGGCCTGAGGTGTCCGGCGGCCTGGTGCTATCGGGCCACACAGATGTGGTGCCCGTCGATGGCCAGCCCTGGGACACCGATCCGTTTGAGCTGACAGAGCGCGATGGCCGCCTGTTCGGGCGCGGCACGTGTGACATGAAAGCCTTCCTTGCCCTGTGCATCGCCTTCGCGCCCCGGTTTGCGGCGGCAAACCTTGCCCGGCCCGTGCATATCGCCTTGTCCCATGATGAGGAGGTGGGGTGCCTCGGCGCGCCGGCGATGATTGATGCAATTATGGCGTCCGGCGCTGCGCCCGCAGGCGTTTGGGTGGGCGAGCCGACAAATTGGCAGGTCATCTCGCAGCACAAGGGCATCGCCGCCTTCGAAGTCACCGTTACGGGCCGCGAAGCCCATTCCAGCCTGCCTGACCAAGGCGTTTCGGCCATCATGGAAGCGCTGCACCTGGCCAATGTGCTTACCGACATTGCCGATGGCACAGCGACCTCCGATCCCGAGCGTTTCCCGGCTGAGCCCGGGCGAACCACCATCACGATCGGGGAAATCCACGGCGGGACTGCGGTGAATATCCTCGCGCGCGAATGCCGCTTCATTTTCGATGTCAG
>JBCBGD010000359.1:0-2345 GCA_038527085.1 Pseudomonadota bacterium
GGGGCCTTCTTCGCCTTCATTTGATCCCCCAGATCAAATGATCGCTTCGCGACTGGCTGCGAAGTCTATCGCGAAGCGCAGCGAAGCGGAGAACAAACAAAAAAGCCCTGAGCGCGATCCATGTGAGTGCAGCGATACGGGATCAAACAAAAAACGCCGCCAACCCATGCGGTTCGCGGCGTTTCTTCATCCGATTTCAAAAGGAAGACCTACTTGATCTTGCCTTCCTTGAATTCCACGTGCTTGCGCGCAATCGGGTCGTACTTCTTCAGCACGAGTTTCTCGGTGAGGTTGCGCGGGTTTTTCTTGGTCACGTAGAAATAGCCCGTCCCCGCGGTCGAGTTCAGGCGAATCTTGATCGTGGCGGGTTTGGCCATGGGTCGGGCTCGCAAATGAGTGTGAAACGTACGAAAGCGCGTCTAATGACGCCCGGGGCGCGCGAAGTCAACCGCTAAAGGCGGTCCATCTGGTGGCCTTTGCGGCTCCAGCGCAAATAGGCCGGCCCGCCGGCCTCACGCCCGTCCAGGCGCGCTTCGATCTCGCCGAGCATGAAGCGGGTCACCGAAGGCAGATCGAGCGCGATGGCATCCTTCAGCGTGACCCATTGCAGGTCGCTGAGCTCTGCCCCGTCCTGGGGCGGGCGCTCATCGATCAGCAGGTCTTCGGCAAACCCGAAGAAGAACCGGGCATCAAAGCGTTTCGGCCTGTAAGGCGGCGTCACGGCGCGGCCAAAGAACCAGAGCTTCTCCAGACACGGCGCCGCGCCAAGATCATAATAATCGCCCCACCCTTCCGGGCGGGGGCCCGCGATCTCTTTCTCTCGCCCGACAATGAGCCCGGTCTCCTCGAACGTCTCGCGGATCGCGGTCAGCGCGAAGGCACGCGGGCTTCGGCGGGTCTTGATTTCGAGCTTGGCCCTTGTCTTAGGGTGAAGCTCCGTCAGGCTCGGCGCGCGGCCATCATGGGGATCCACCCGCCCGCCAGGAAAGACATACTTGTCCGGCATGAAGGCGTGACGGCCAGATCGCTTCCCCATCAGGACGCGCGGCTGGGCCCCATCACGGCGCAGCAGGATCAACGTCGCGGCATCCTTCGGGCGCGGGCTCGGCTTGCCGCGCTCGACCACATCGCCATCGTCTTCCTTGTCATAGGCCGAGCCCAGCATCGGTTTTGCCATCACCGCCCCCGCTTCTTGCCGCGCTTTCCGGGCTTGCCACGCGCTGGCATCCTCTTGCCACCACGGCGTCCGTCCTGCTGGGCAGGCAGCTTCTCGCCCTTCGCGCGTGGCTTTGGCGGCGAGAGCATCTCAAGCAGCAGCCCGCCCTGCAAGGGCGCGACCTCTTTCAGCCGTACGGTCACCGTCTGGCCAAGGCCGAAATGCTTGCCGGACCGGCGCGCGGTCACGCGCATCGCGCCGTCATCGAACACCCAGAAATCGTCCGACAGGCTCGAGATTGGCACGAACCCATCCGCCGCCGTCTCTGCCAGCCTGACGAACAGTCCGGCCTTGGTCACGCCAGTGATGCGGCCTTCGAACTCCGCACCGATACGGTCTTCCAGGAACAGGGCGAGATAGCGGTCCGTGGCATCGCGCTCTGCCGCCATGGAGCGGCGTTCAGTGTCTGTGATGTGGCTGGCAATTTCTTCAAGCCGCGCGGTGCTCTCCTTGCCGAGACCATCGGGCCCGAGATCGAGCGCCGAGATCAAAGCGCGGTGCACGATCAGGTCGGCATAGCGCCGGATCGGCGAGGTGAAGTGGGCGTAACGATCCAAATTCAATCCGAAGTGGCCAAGATTGTCTGGCGCATAGACTGCCTGGGCCTGACTGCGCAGGACGATCTCGGTCACCACATCCGAAGTATCAGAGCCATTGGCGTCCGCAAGCAGCCGATTGAAGCGATGGGTCTGCGGGCGCTCGCCAAGGCTCCATTTGATATCCAACGTGCGCAGGAACTCCGCCAGCGCAGCGAGCTTCGCGTCGCTTGGCTGGTCATGGACGCGGTAGACCAGAGGATGGCGCGCTTTCTCGAGGCTCTCGGCCGCGGCCACGTTGGCCTGGATCATGAATTCTTCGATCAGCTTGTGGGCGTCGAAACGCTCCTTGACCGCGATCTGTCGGATCGTGCCGTCTTCGGCAAACTCGATCCGGCGTTCGGGAAGATCCAGGTCCAGAGGTGCGCGCTGCTCACGGGATTTCTTGACGGCTCCATAAGCGCCCCAAAGCGGCTTCAGCACAGTCTCCAGCAACGCTTCGGCTCGCTTGCTCGGATTGCCGTCGATCGCGCTCTGGGCCTCCTCATAGGAGAGCCCTGCGGCCGACTTCATCATGGCGCGCATGAAGCGGT
>JBCBGD010000360.1:0-2336 GCA_038527085.1 Pseudomonadota bacterium
AGAAAGCTCAGCGCGCGCCGTCTGGCGGCAATGTCCAGCCCTGGCGGACAATCGCTCTGGCAGGCGAAGCAAAGGATGCGGTGATTACCCTCGCCCAGTCCAGACTCGCCGCCAATCCCACGGGGGAACCCACCGACCGCCCGATTTATCCCGAAGGCCTCTGGGATCCGTACAATGCCCGGCGCAAGAAAGTCGGCGAAATGATGTACGAGAAGCTCGGCATCCCGCGCGAAGACCGGGCCGGACGCCTTGCCTGGTTTTCCAACAATTTCCGCTTCTTTGGCGCGCCTGTCGCTTTGTTTTTCGTTATTGATGAGCGCATGGGCCATGGCCAGTGGGCGCATATGGGCATGTACATGCAGACCCTTGCCCTCTTGGCAGTCGAGCGCGGTTGGGCCACCTGCATGCAGGAATGTTGGGGCATCCTGCGGCCCAGCCTGAAAGCGCATTTTGGCCTGTCCGACACCGAAATGGTCTATTGTGGCATGGCCGTCGGCATGGCGGACGAAAACCACCCGGTCAATGCGCTGTATTCAGAGCGCGCAGATCTGAGCGAAATCCTGGAGCTGAAGGGCTTTTAATCGCCACGCTTTCGCCAAACGCGCGCGTTTGACTGAAGCCATGGACAGACGCACGGCCTTGGCTGGCCTTTTCGCCCTCCCGCTTGTACCGAGTGCGATTGATTTATCGGTCGAGCCTCAGCCCCAGTACGCCCTCATCACTGCAGCACGCGCGCGGATTGGGCGGACACGCCACTACGATCCCGCCTACGTATCTCTCGATTATCCCGGCGGGGACGTGGCCAGTGACCGGGGCGTGTGCACAGACGTGGTTGTGCGGGCCTATCGCGCCGCATTCGATTTCGACCTGCAAAAGGCCGTGCACGAAGACATGGCGTCAGATTTCGGCGCGTATCCCAGTATCTGGGGGCTTTCGCAGCCCGACCGAAACATTGACCATCGCCGGGTGCCCAATCTCGAGACGTTCCTGGCGCGGCTTGGCACCGAACTCCCAGCCAGGAACTGGCAGCCAGGCGACCTCTACACAGGGCGACTGCCGGGCAACAACCTGCCTCACATCGCCATTGTATCAGACAAACGCGCGAGGCGCTCACGCCGCCCGCTCCTCATTCACAACATCGGACGCGGCACAGAGGAAAGCGACTGGATCGCCCTGTTCGAGCGCCCCCGCCGCTTCCGCTTCTTTCCAGGCTAGCCGCCGCTATTCGCTGCCCACGATCGGTTTTGCTACGAGAACGTCCCAGGGCTCTTCGAAGCAGTTGCCGCGCTTGACCACAAAGCCGCTCGGAAAGGCGCTGGTCAGGAAGATCACTTCGATCCTGCCCCAATTGGTGACCGGCTGATTGGTCGTCGGATCGAGAACGGCCGTGGCGCAAGTAGGCTCACCCGTGACTTCGGGCTCAATCCAGATGCCGCCATGGACACTGCGATTGTCATAATTCAGGGCAAGATCATCGACGAAAGCGAGCCCACGTGTCTCTCCATCCGGCAGCGGATAGGAGAGCACAGCTTGCCCATTGTAGAGATCGTCCTCGTAGATGATGTCGCCGATATCACTCGACCAGACTTCGTCGGCGAGCGCTGGCGCCGCGGCGAGTGTGAGTGCAAAAGCCGCGCAGGCTAGAGTCTTGAACATATTCATCTCCCTCAAACGATTGGGGAAACGATAGGCGCTTCGCTGTGTCAGGAATAGGGCCGGATCACGGACTTATTTTTCCTCATCGCCAAGGGGGACGCCGTAGAGTTCCAGCCTGTGATCGACGAGCTTGTAGCCGAGCTTCTTGGCGATCTCTTCCTGCAACCGTTCGATCTCTTCATTGTGAAATTCGAGCACTTCGCCCGATTTCACATCGATGAGGTGGTCGTGGTGGTCTGTGGGGAGCTCTTCGAACCGCGCGCGGCCATCGCGAAAGTCATGGCGCGCAATGATGTCGTAGTCTTCAAACAGTTTTACCGTGCGGTAGACCGTGGCGAGCGAGATGGAGCGATCGATCGCGTTGGCGCGTTTGTGCAGCTCTTCAGCGTCGGGATGGTCGTCGCTGTCGGACAACACCTTGGCGATCACGCGCCGCGGCTGGGTCATCCGAAGGCCTTTTTCAATGCAAATCTGTTCGATGCGGCTCATGCTTCTCTAGATGGGCCGACTCCGGGCCCAAGTCCAGCCAAACCGGCGACGCGGCGGGACATAACGAGGGCCGATGCGCCGCTGCGATAGTAGCGCGGCCGCACACGATCGACGGCGAAACCGAGCCCCTCATAGAGCCTGCGGGCGGCGATGTTGTCCTCAGCCACGTCGAGGCCTATGCGCGCGATACC
>JBCBGD010000361.1:0-2328 GCA_038527085.1 Pseudomonadota bacterium
AAGGTGGTGCCCGACGACCAGCTGATGGATGAGGCACGGGCGCTCGCCGATGCGCTGTCGAAGGGCCCGACCAAGGCACTCGCCATGACGCGGCAACTTATCTGGGATGGCGGCGAAGCCGACTGGGGCGAGCAGCTCCATGCCGAGCGCGTCGCCCAGCGCCAGGCCGGCCGCACGAAGGACAATAAGGAAGGCGTCATGGCCTTCCTCGAGAAACGCGCCGCGAATTTCACCGGGAACTGACGGGCGGGCGTTGACGGGGTTTGCCCAGATGGGCCAACTCCGCGCGATGGAAAACGCAGCCCGAAACCTCGACCCGGTGGAGCTACATCTCGCCGGCGCTGTCCTGACGCCGCTTTGCGAAGGCGCTCTGTGGTGGTCAGATCAGAGGGTGCTGGTCGTCTCTGACCTGCACCTTGAGAAGGGCTCGTCCTATGCCGCGCGCGGCCAGATGCTGCCGCCCTATGACACGGACGTGACCCTTGGCCATGTCGAGGCTCTGTGTCGGGCGCTTCTCCCCGCCACAGTGATTTCCCTGGGTGACAGCTTCCATGACCGCGGCGCAGAGTTACGGCTCTCAGGCCGCGCCACCGCCCGCATCCAGGCCCTGACCTCTGCCTGCGACTGGGTCTGGGTTGAGGGCAACCATGACCCCGATCCGCCAAAGCACCTTGGTGGGCGCGCCGCAAGAACACTGAGCATCGGACCACTGGTCTTCCGGCACGAACCCGAAGGCGAAGTCGGCGAAGTGGCGGGTCACCTCCACCCTGCCGCGAAGGTGCGTGGGCGTGGGCGCTCTGTCCGCCGACGCTGTTTCGCGACCGATGGGGACAGGCTCATCATGCCGGCCCTTGGCGCCTTTACAGGCGGGCTGAACGTGCGCGACGCGGCCTTCAGATCGCTGTTTCCGGATGGGCTAATGGCTTTCGCGCTCGGAACCGACCGGGTTTACGCCCTGACCGACAAGCAGCTCATCGGGGATGACAAGCGCGCTTCGGCCTGGCGGCTCTAGTCACCGAAAATCAAGTGGACGCGCCGTTTGCGCGAGCGTTCAGGCTCTCGATCAAGGCTGAGCTCAACGTGCCGGTTTGTGGGATGGAGGCATCGCGCTGGTAGGTGCGAATAGCGTCCTGTGTCGCCGGACCAAACACGCCATCCGGCGTGCCGACATCATAGCCGAGAGCGTTGAGCGCCGTTTGCACCGCGCGCACCCGATCCGCGCCGCCGCCTTCCCAGGCCTGGCGGCCGAACTCACCATTGGCAGGACCGTTGGGCCGCGCGCCGCGCCAGCCCTGCACCCGCGCGCGCACGGTCAGCGCCGCATCAGCATCCACTTCCGTCAGCATGGCGCGCACCTGGTCAGCCGCACCGGGATCGCCATTCTCCGCTGCAACGGAGAACCAGAAAAGCGCTTCGTTCAGATCTTTGGTAATGCCAAGGCCCTGCTGGTAGAGCACGGCAAGATTGTACTGGCTGTCGAGCACACCGAATTCGGCCGCCTTGCTGAACCACTCCACGGATTTGGCGTAGCTTTGCTCGCCGCCTTCGCCGTCTGCGTAGAACACGGCCAGATCATGCATGGCCCGCACATTGCCGCCATTCGCCGCGCGCTCTGTCCAGCGGCGCGAAGCCGCCAGGTCGCGCGGCACGCCGAGGCCTTTCTCGTGCAGCTTTGACAGACGGTATTGGGCGATCGGCAGGCCCTTCTGGGCGCTGGCGCTGATGTAGCGGGCGCCTTCGGCATAGTCCGCACTGTCGAGCTTGCGAACACCAAGTTGGTAGGCTGCGACGCGGTCGCCGCTGTCTGCTGCGCTCTGGAGCGTCAGCGGTGCGGGGATCGGATCAAAATTCGCGCGCTCTGGCAGCGCCACGGGTTGGGGCTCTGGCTCTGGCGTAATTGCGGGCTGAGGCGCCGTCATGGTCGGCTCGGGCAGAGCACCAGTGGCAACAGAATCCACAGTATCGGAGATCGCAGACTCAACCGCTCCGGTAAGATCCGTTCCGGGCGCTTCGAGTCCTGCGGCGGCCGCCACGGCGGCGAGGCCTGCTGCCGCGTCGCCGGTGCCGCTGGTGGCCGCATTCAGTGTCGGCGGTGTGCCGCCACCCGCGCCACCTGCGGTCACCGTTGGCGTTGCGGGCGTCGTGACCGCTGCCGAGACGGGCCCTGCCGGGCTCTGCTTGCCGCGCAAGTAAAGATATCCAGACGTGCCAGCCGCTGCCAACACGATCACGGAGGCGGCCGCGTAAAGCGGAACGCGCCCTCCGAGGCGGCTGCTCGCCGCGCTGTCTTCGGACGCCTGACCCTGGGCTGCCGCAAGTGCGGCCTTG
>JBCBGD010000362.1:0-2318 GCA_038527085.1 Pseudomonadota bacterium
CTCTTCCTGGTTCCAGATGACCTGCTGCATCGGTGTGCCGCCGCGCCCGCCAATCTCCTTCGGCCAGGTGATCTGGGCGTAGCCTGCCTCGGCTTTCTTGGCCTGCCACTCCTTGGCGCGCGCCATGAACTCCTCGCCAGACACCCGCTGGCGCAGGGGTTTGGCGCCTTTCGGGTCAAGGTTCTTTTCGAGGAAAGCGTGCGCCTCGGCGCGGAACTCGGCTTCTTCGGGTGTGTCGTTGAAATCCATTTGGCGTCTCCCAAGCGTTTTCTATTTTCGATGATATATCAAACTGCCGTTACGTCAGCGTCTGCGACGATTTTGCGGGTCTCAGGCCGCGTTCTTCATCTCCAGAGCGCGCACAAGCTTCTCCCTCCACACCTTCGGCCCGCCGATCTGGACCGCGAGCAGTTTGGCGCGGCGATAGAACAGGTGGCAGTCCACCTCCCAGGTGAAGCCCATACCGCCATGGGTCTGGATATTTTCCTTGCTGGCAAACCAGAACGCCTCACTGGCCGCCACGCGCGATGCCGCGGCCGCTTCGGGCAGCTCCACCGCATCTGTCGAAAGTGCCCAGGCGCCATAGTAGCAGTTTGAGCGCGCCACTTCGTTCTTCACATACATGTCGGCCAGCTTGTGCTTGATCGCCTGGTTCCCACCAATTGGGCGGCCAAAGGCGTAGCGTTCCTTGGCATAATCTGTGGCCATTTCCTGGCACCGGGTTGCGCCGCCAAGCTGTTCGAATGCGATGAGGACGGCTGCCCGGTCCATGAGCTTGGCGAGCAAATCTGCGCCCTCTCCCGCGCTGCCGAGTCGCTCTGCCTCGGCGCCATCAAACACAATCTCGGCATGGCTGCGGGTCGGGTCCAGCGTCTTCACGGTCGTGCGTGTCACGCCCTCGCCTGTCAGGTCGACAAGGACAAGGCTTGCGCCTGAGCCCTCACCCGCCAGCACAACGGCGTGGGTGGCAATGTCGCCATCTGTGACCGGGATCTTTTTGCCCGACAGTTTTCCGCTTTCGAAGCGCGTCGTCAGCTTTGCCGGGTCCGGCTCTCCAGGACCTTCGGACAAGGCCAGCGCACCGATCACTTCGCCAGCGGCGATCTTCGGCAACACGGCTTCCTTCTGGGCGTCGCTTCCAGCGAGTTTCACCGCCTCTGCCAGCAGGAATGCGGTTGACGTAAATGGCACTGGCGCGAGCACGCGGCCAAGCTCCTCTGCGATCACGCACAGCTCGAGCATGCCGAGGCCGAGCCCGCCATGCTCCTCGGGGATCGCCGCGCCAAGCCAGCCCATCTCCCCGATCTTTTTCCACAGTCCGGCATCATGGCTGACATCGGCATTGTCGAGCACCTGGCGCACCGCCGTGCTGGGGCATTCCGCGGTGAGAAACTTGCGCGCTTCGTCGCGAAGAAACTTCTGGTCTTCTGAGAAATCGAAATTCATCGGCCTGTCATCTCACTCCCATCTTTTTTCTGGATAGGAAGATACCCAGCTTTACGCGCACGGAAAGCCTTCACGCGGCGATAAGTTGGCCCGCTTCAGTTTTCCGGCGAAATTTCGAGAAATTCTCGCAGCGCGCGTTCACCAAACTTCAAAGTCATCGTGGCATAGCTGCGCGGTAGAGTGATCCGGAGTTTCCCATGGCCAAGGCCCTGTTCCATAAAAACCAGCGTGTCTTCGTGAAGCCTGTTGGCACCTATGCGATTATCGAGCAGGTCATTCCCCATTGGGTTAAGGATGTGCCAGAGCCCCTGCGGGTGACCTATGACGTTGGCCTCGGCCGCGAGTTCACCGGCGGCGAACTGGTCTCGGAAGCCAAGCTCAATGAGCGCAGTGGCCTTAGCGGTGAAGAGGTGGAAGCCGAAGAGTGGCGCATCTTCCGCATGAAGAACCGCTGGCAGGCACCGTCTGATGATATTGGCCACCATCCCTACCCCGGCACGTTTCCGGTCGTGATGACCGATGAGAATGACTGGGGCGGCTGGCGCGTTCCTGGCGCGGAATATGACCGCGACCCGGCAAAGATCGAGCACCAGGCGCGACTGATCGCCAATTCCCCGCACATGCTGCGCCAATTGCGCAAGTTCGTGCGCTTTGCGTCTGAAAACCCACACGACCTGCCCGACGATGTGCTGAGGATCGCCAAGATGTGCGCGGCGATTATCCGCGATGTGTACCAGGTGCCGCCGTCGAATGCTGACTCCGAAGAGTCAGCCGCCGCCTGAGGCCGCTCACTGGCTGCGTCGAGTGAGAGCCCGGCAGACCACAAACGCCATCAAGATCCCCGCGCTATTGGCGAGCACATCTGCGAGGCT
>JBCBGD010000363.1:0-2316 GCA_038527085.1 Pseudomonadota bacterium
AGTAGGTAAAGCCGAAGAAGACCAGCGTGTGCTGGCCCTTGAAGTCGGCCTCGGTGACGCGCGTTCCGGTCTGGTCAATCAGGCTGATCGGCCCGCCAATCTCGCCATAGGCCCGGGTCATGCAGCCCGCCTCCGCCCCGCCGGCGGTGGGCATCTGCTCCGCGCCGCCACACGCAGCGAGCGCCAGAGCAGCCATGGAAATCGCGATCTGTCTCATGGCTTGCGATATGCCTGCCCCGCCCCCCTTTGCACAGGCGGCGGCTTGCCACAGATTGGGGGCATGGAAGACGTCGTCAAAGAAAGCCGCATCGGGCTGAACGAGACCCTGTTTGCCCTCACGCCAGAAGGGCTCGGCAGCGCGCAATCGGCCTTGGGGCGCACGCGGATGCGCACCTTCATCGCCCTGCGCTGGATGGCGGTGGCGGGCCAAACTGCCGCCGTGCTTGGCGTGTATTTCGGGCTTGGCTTCTCCCTGCCGCTCAGCGCGTGTCTCGCAGTGATTGCCGCCTCGGCTTGGGTGAATGTCCTGCTGTCGCTTTTCCTGCCGAGCCAGAGACTGGTGCGCGATTGGGAAGCGGGGCTGAACCTCGCCTTCGACACGGTGCAGCTTGCCGCGCTGATCGCGCTGACGGGCGGGCTGACCAACCCGTTCCTGCTCCTGCTTGTGGCGCCTGTCACGGTGGCCGCCCTGATCCTTCGCCCGCACGAGGCCGCACTGCTGGCGCTCCTCGCCATGGTGCTCGCCAGCGCGATGCTGCTGTATTCCCTGCCGCTGCCCTGGTCGGGCGAAGTGCCGCCTGACCTGCCGGACCTCTTCAAGATTGGCCACCTTGCCGCGCTCGCCACAGGGCTGAGCTTCTTCGCCGTCTCGGCGCTTCGCGTCAGCCAGGATGAGGCCAGATTGGTGCGCGCGCTGGACGCGGCGTCGGTCGTCATGGCGCGCGAACAGCGCCTCTCGGCCATCGGCGCCATGTCGGCCATGACGGCCCACGAGCTCGGCACGCCCCTTGCCACGATTCATCTCGTGGCAAAGGAAATGGCAGAGCAGTTTCCCCCTGAAGACCCGATGGCCGAGGACGCCAACCTGCTGGCCGAGCAGGCCGAGCGCTGTCGCAAGATCCTGCGCCAATTGGGCGAAGCGCGCGAGGCCAGCGATATTGTCCACGCTCGCATGCCTGTCAGGGCGCTGGTCGATGAAGCGGCCGAACCCTATCGCGGCCTCGGCGTTGCCTTGAATGTCAGCGCCGAGCCCGGCGAAGGCGGCGAGGATGCCGCGCCGACGCTGCGCCGCAGCCCGGAAGTGTTGCACGCCCTCAGCGCCTTTATCGAAAACGCCGTCAGCTTCGCCGATTCAAGCGTGAACGCGCGCGTCAGCTGGACGCCTGAGCACATCATCGTGACCGTCAGCGACGATGGCCCAGGCTTTGCGCCTGATGTGCAGCCAAAACTTGGTGAGCCCTACGTGTCACAACGCGGTGAGGACCAAAAAGGCGGCGGCGACATGGGCCTTGGTTTCTTTATTGCAAAGACACTGATCGAGCAGACCGGCGGGCGCGTGGCCACGCGAAATCGCACGCCGCCGCGCCATGGCGCGGTCGTCCAGGCGGTCTGGCCGCGCACAAGATTGGAAGCGCCGGAGAACCGGATTATATGAAGGTCTACCATGACAGAAATGACCCGCACTGATCGCCCCGTCACCGTGACCCTGCACGACTCGCTGAAGGATGTGGAGGACCGCACCTGCCTCGTTCTCGACGATGATGGCCCGTTTCTTCAACGCCTCGCGCGCGCGCTCACCCAGCGCGGTTTCCTTGTGTCGGCCGTCTCTTCGGCCGGCGAAGCCAGGGACATTGCGCGGTTGAATCCGCCTGCATTTGCGGTGCTTGATCTTCGCCTGGAAGACGGGTCTGGCCTGGATGTGGTGCAGGTGCTGCACGAATACCGCCCTGACGCGCGCGCAGTTATCCTGACAGGTTATGGCGCCATCGCGACAGCTGTAGCCGCGGTGAAAGCCGGCGCCGTGGACTACCTCGCCAAGCCCGCCGACGTGGAAGACATCGTCAAGGCGCTAACCGCGCGGCCGGACGAGAAGCCCGCACCGCCGGACAATCCCATGAGCGCGGACCGCGTGCGCTGGGAGCACATCCAGCGGGTCTACGAGCTGTGCAACCACAACGTTTCGGAAACGGCGCGCCGCTTGAACATGCACCGACGCACTTTGCAGCGCATCTTGGCGAAGCGCGCCCCGCGCTAGGGCTTAGCCCCACGTGGCCAGCCGATCAGTGAGCGCGTTGAACACCTCGACGCCCCGTTTGA
>JBCBGD010000364.1:0-2306 GCA_038527085.1 Pseudomonadota bacterium
ATGACGCCCGCAACGGCCTTGTCAGGCTCATCAACGCCTACAACGACCCCGAGCGCGCCTATCTCTCCGCCCCGCGCGCGCAGTTCGTAAAGTACGAAGGCGATTATGGCCGCCTCGCCCGGCGCGCGGAATGGACCAGTGAGGTGGGCGATGAGTGAGCCCGTCCACTCCCCCGACACGGACGCGTTCCGTGACGCCGTTACGGCGCAGGCCGTGGCGGCTGACCCGGTCCAGTCGGCCTGGGTCGCGGCCAATGCAGGCTCTGGCAAGACCAAGGTTCTCATTGACCGCGTGGCGCGGCTCCTGCTTCGCGATGCCCCACCGGACTCGATCCTTTGCATCACCTACACACGCGCCGCGGCCAACGAGATGATCTCGCGCCTCTTCAAGCGGCTGGGCGACTGGTCCGTAATGGAAGATGGCGAGCTTGCCCGCCAGCTTGGTGACCTGGAAGACCGCGCGCCCACCACTTACGACGACACCGCGTTGAAGAAGGCCCGCGCCCTGTTCGCAAAGGCGCTTGAGACACCGGGCGGTCTGCGCATCGAGACTATCCACGCCTTCTGCGGCAGGCTCCTGAGACGGTTCCCGCTTGAGGCGGGCGTTGTGCCAGGGTTCCGCGAGATCGAGGATGCAGACGCCGATGCCATCTGGCAGGCCGCGGCGCGCGAAGCCGTGCTGGGACTGGCGGAGACCGATCCGGACATGCTCGACCGTGTGGTGCTCGAAGGCGGCGGCTTCGGCATCGACGCCGCGCTCGGCCTTGCCAAATTCGCGGGCGACCAACTCGGACGCCACAGCGAACAGCCAGAAGCCGCGCTTCGGGAGACCCTTGGCGCGCCCGATAAAACTGCCCAGGAGCTGCTCGCAGAAGCCGTCGATGCGCGCCTGCCCCTGGCCGAGTACCAGTCCGCGATTGACACGCTTTCAGCGGGCAAGTCGACGGATCAGAAACTCGCTGCAAAGATTGAGGCGGCACTGAACACCGATGACCTGGCTGAACGGTTCGACCTGCTGAAAACCCTTTGGCGCAAGGCCGATGGCGCTGTTCGTGACAAGAACGCTTTCACCAAAGACACACCGCCGCACATCGTCGATCTGTTCGCTGTCACCGTGCCTGAAGGCCGCGAGATCACGCGGCTGAAGCGGGCCGAAGCCGACATCCTCGCCGCCGAAGCGGCTGAGCGCACGCTCGCCCTGCTGCGCCTTTCCCAGCCGCTGCTCGCCGCCTATGCCCGCGAGAAAGCCGCTCGCGGCGCGCTGGATTTCGACGATCTCATCGCCGCGGCGCAAAAGCTCCTCACCCGGTCGGGCCTTGCCGCATGGGTGCTCTACAAGCTCGATGGCGGGCTCACACACGTCCTCCTCGACGAGGCCCAGGACACCGCGCCGGACCAATGGGAAATCCTGCATGCCCTGACCGAGGAGTTCTTCGCGGGCCTCGGCGTCGAGCGCGAGGCCGATCCGCGCACACTGTTCGTGGTGGGCGATGAAAAACAGTCGATCTACTCGTTCCAGGGCGCAGACCCACGCCTTTTCCTGAGCGGCAAGCAGGCCTTCATTGCGCGTACGGGTGGCGAAGGCCACACGCCGGACATGCTGATGTCGTTCCGGTCCAGCCCAGAAGTGCTGCAGGCGGTCGATGGCGTCATGGCACAGGCGGTGATCGATGTGCCCGCCACTCGCGCGCAACCGCCGGCCACGGCTGACTCCACCCAACACACGGCGCGGCGGGCCAACCAGCCTGGCCGCGTCGAGCTGTGGCCGATCGAGGAAAAACTTGAAGCACCGGAGGACGATCCCTGGGACGCGCCGGTGGATGCGCAGGGCGAGACTTCACCCAAGGCACGCCTCGCTGCCCAGATCGCAGACCAGGTCGCCAATATGATTGACCGGGGAGAGACGGTCTGGGTCGAAGGGCCTGACCGGGCCTGGCGCCGCAAGCCCATGACGGCTGGCGATGTCCTGATCCTCGTGCGCAAGCGCAAGGGCGGCCTGTTTGATGCCTTGATCCAGAATCTGAAGCGCAAGGGCATTCCCGTGGCGGGCGCAGACCGGCTGGTCCTGTCAGACCATATAGGTGTTCAGGATTGCCTCAACCTTCTCCGTTTCGTGCTGATGCCCAGCGATGACCTGACGCTGGCGGAGATCCTGCGCGGGCCGTTCTGCGACCTGGTGGACGATGACAAGCACCTGTTCAAGCTCGCCCATGGCCGGGGTAAGGATACCAGCCTCTGGTCGCGGCTTCTGGCGAGTGAAAACTCTGACCACGCCGAACCGCGCGCCTTCATCGAAGCGCTGCTGGA
>JBCBGD010000365.1:0-2248 GCA_038527085.1 Pseudomonadota bacterium
GCGAAGGGCTGCCGCTGAATGCAGCCTTCTCGCGCTGGGTGCTGGGCGATGAAATCATCTCGCGCGACCTCAAACTCGCGCCTGACCTGTTCGACGCCGATGGGCATGGACTGTTGTCGGCCATCGGCTTCTCGCGCCGTGACATCGAAGCAGCAGAACTCGAGATCGACGGCCAGGCCGAGCGAATCGCCCGGCGCGCGCTTGAGGACGCCGGGATCGAGCTGGCGGTCTCCCTTGAGCAGCAAGCCGAGATCGGCGCGGCGATAGCAGACTGCCTCGACGCGCCGGCCATCCTGACGGCGTCTGGAACGGAGGCGAGCGGCGCGCTGGCGCTGGCCGGCAAATCCCTTGCCGTAAGTCTCACCGGTGTGCGCGCCGGGCCGTCGGCATTGATCCAGTCGCGGCTGGAATCCATAGCGGCGCTGGCGGAGGAATACGCCGACGCAAGCGAAATCGCGCCTGAGCCCGAAGAGTCTGGCCAGGGCTTCGGCGCCCATCGCACGCGCCTACCGGATCGCCGGAAAGGCTACATCCAGAAGTCGACCGTAGGGGGTCACAAGGTGTATCTCCACACCGGTGAGTTCGATGATGGCGCGCTGGGCGAGATCTTCATCGACATGCACAAGGAAGGTGCCGCCTTCCGCTCGATGATGAACAATTTCGCGATCTCCGTGTCGCTGGGCCTGCAGTACGGCGTGCCGCTGGATGAGTATGTCGACGCGTTTGTCTTCACGCGGTTCGAGCCGGCCGGCGAAGTGACCGGCAATGACAAGATCACCAAGGCGACATCGATCCTCGACTATATCTTCCGCGAACTGGCGGTGTCCTATCTCGGGCGCGAGGACCTTGCCGAGAACCATGACGACGTCACCCATGACGGGCTTGGCCGCGGCGTTCAGGGCGACGGCACGCGTGAAGCGAGCGGGCAGGCCTTCACCGAGGAAGCTGCCCAGATCATCTCGCGAGGCTTCTCCCGCGGCCAGCTGCCCGACAATATCGTCATCCTCGACAAGCGCCGCCCCGCGCCAGACAGCGAGGACGAGGACAGCGAGGCGCCCGACACGGTGATCGAGGCAGACACGCCGGACTATCTCGGCGAGGCTTGCCCGCGCTGTGGCAGCTTCACCGTGATCGGCCATGATGACGGCTCGCCCGGCGCCTGTGACACGTGCGGGCAAAGCCTGGCGAGCTTCTAGGGCCGCTTATGGTTGAGCAAACCATAACAGGTTCGCTCGAATGGCGCGCGATTTGCCGATAAGCTGGGCATTAACGCCTGCTTAACCGACGGATCGCCCCATGTTGAAACACTTCGCAGTCCTTTTCAGCGCTATCGCCATGGCCAGCGCCCTGCCCGCGACCGCACAGGATGCCGACGAGATTGCCCGGGTCAGGTCCGGCGAGCCCTGCCAGGGCTGCAATCTGTTCCAGGCCAATCTCGCCTATCGCGACCTGCCAGAGACCAATGTGGCCAATGCCCGCCTTCGCCAGGCCAACCTGTCGCTGGCCACGATGAACGGGTCGAGCTTTCGCAACGCCAACCTGTCCGTGGCCAATCTTTTCGGCGCGCGCTTCACAGGTGCAAGCTTTGCCCGGGCCAATCTCGAGCGCGCAACGCTTGTCGGCGCCTATTTCGGCGGGGCGGACATGACAGGCGCAAATCTGGCTGGCGCAAACCTGTCCGGCGCAGACCTTCGCACGGCGAAGGGCCTGACCCAGGAGCAGCTCAGCGTGGCGTGCGGGGATGCCTCCACCCGGCTGCCAAGTGGGCTTTCCGTGCCACGGTGCCGCCGGTAAACGCAGTCATTAAAGGAAATTCAGTTCACACCCCTTTTTAGCAGGCCTAGGGATAACCCATGTTACGTGCGTTACTCCCAATGGCGCTTGCCGTTCTCGCCCTCTTTGCGGCGCTGCCTGCCTTGGCCGAACAGGGCAAGAATGTCGGCTGGGAGCCGGTCTATTCCCCCTCTTGCAATGGCTGCAATCTCAGCTTCAAGCGCCTGGCGGGCTGGAACCTCGACAAGGGCCAGTTCGAGGGCGCCAATTTCACCGCCTCTGACCTGCGAAGCGTATCGGCCGAGGAGGCCAATTTCACAGGCGCCACCTTCACAGGCACCAACCTGATCGAGGCCAACCTTGCCCGCGCCAGCGTCGAGGACGCCAGTCTCAACGCCGCGAAACTCCAAGGCGCGTCGGCCACGGGCCTGAACGCGATCGGAGCCAGCCTGATCGGGGCCAACCTGACCGCGGG
>JBCBGD010000366.1:0-2245 GCA_038527085.1 Pseudomonadota bacterium
CCGATGACATAGGCGGCGGAACTGGGAAAACCGATCAGGACCGCAGCGGCGATCAACAGGCTCAGAACGCCGCCGACGACCAGCGACACACGCGCGCCCGGCGCTTTGCCTTTGAAGGCGAGCCCCAGGCGGAGCAATGCGTCGGCGAAGAAGAATGAACCGATGAGCAGGGTCAGCGACAGAAGGCCGAGGACGGGAAAGGTCACGATCAGAACAGCGGTCAGCACTGCGAGCGCGCCAGTCAATACGGTCAACCATGTGCCTTCGCGGTCCTGATGGCGCGCGGCATCAATCACCTGAAAGACACCAATCGTTCCCACCATGAACGCAAAATAGAGCCCCGCCGCCAATGACGCGATCAGGGGAAATGTGATGGCCAACAGTCCGGCAAGGATGGACAGCCCGCCGAGAAGGAGCGGTGTCCAGCGCCTTTTGTTGTTGGATTGAGGCGCAGCATCTTGCGCCGTGTCTGAGTCACTATCGATACTGCTCATGAAAGCCTCCGTGTTCTTGGAGGCAACGCGGCAATGCACTGCGTGTTCCGGGACTTCAGGCGTAGTCCACGCCGGTGAGGTAAAGCCCATCAGGTGGCGCAACGGGGCCGCAAGCGCTCCGGTCGGCTTCCGCGAGGATTTCGGCGATCCAGCCCGGACGCTGTTTGCCGCGACCAACCTCGGCGAGTGAGCCGACCGTCGAGCGCACCTGCCTGTGCAAGAAGGCGCGCGCGCTGCACGTGATGTGAATGCGCTCGCCCGAACGCGCCACGGCGATGGCATCAAGGGTGCGCAACGGGCTGTCAGCCTGGCACTGGGCATCGCGAAACGTCGTGAAGTCATGGCGCCCAAGAAGATGCTGGGCCGCGGCATGCATGGCCTCTGCATTAAGGGGCTGGGCGACCCGCCAGGCCAGACCCGCCTCGAAGGTGAGGTCAGCGCGGCGATTGATGATGGTGTATCGATAGTGGCGCGCAGTCGCGCTGAACCGGGCATGGAACTGCTCGTCGACCTCAGTGGCGCGCAGCACCGCCACGGGGTCAGGGCGCATGTGATAGTTCAGCGCGTCGGCGACCGTATCGGCCTCGCGGGGCGTTAGCAGATTGATGTGCGCGACCTGGCCTGTGGCGTGGACGCCTGTATCAGTGCGCCCCGCGCCATAGACCGTGACAGGCGCCCCATCGAGCTTTTCCGCGGCGCGCTCCAGCGTTTCCTGGACCGAGGGTTGCCCCGCCTGGCGTTGCCAGCCGAAGAAGGGACGCCCGTCATATTCGATGTCGAGGCGATACCGGGTCACGTGAAACGCGTGCCTTGCGCGATCGGCGTGCCTCTCAGGAAATCGGTAGCCTCCATGGGACCCCGCCCAGGACGCTGCAGACGCTTGATCTGCACCGCGCCCTCGTCGCAGGCCACGGTGAGGGCATTGTCCAGAACCTCGCCGGGCGCGGCGACCCCGCCCTCCGAAGCCATCGCGCTGAGGAGTGCTTTCATGCGAACGGGCTCGGTTTCGCCGGGCGGTGTCCACTCGAACCAGGCGCCGGGAAAGGGCGACAGGCCGCGGATCTGAGCGTCGATTTCATTCGCAGGCCTTGTCCAGTCGATGCGTTGATCTTCGGCCGTGATCTTGTGGGCATAGGTCACGCCGTCCTCGGGTTGGGGCACGGGCACCAGGCTGCCATCGGCCCAGCTCTGCAAAGCGCGGGGCGCAAGCTCGGCCGCAAGCCCTGCCAGGCGATCGTGCAGGTCGCCAGCAGTGTCGAAAGGGAAAATCCGGCAGGATTCAGAGGCGATGACCGGGCCGGTGTCGAGCCCGGCCTCCATCACCATGGCGTCAACGCCTGTCATCTCATCGCCCGCCATGATGGCGCGCTGGATCGGCGCCGCGCCCCGCCAACGCGGCAAAGTGGAGCCGTGCAGGTTCATCGCGCCGATGCGGGGCGCGTCAAGGATGGCCTGGGGCAGGATCAGGCCATAGGCGATCACTACAGCGGCGTCGGCCTCCAGAGCTGCGAACGCGGCCTGTTCTTCTTCGCTCTTGAGCGATTTCGGTGTGCGCACGTCCAGGCCGAGTTGTTCAGCGTGGGCGTGGACCGGAGTGGGCCGCAGTTTCTTGCCGCGGCCAGCCGGCTTGGGCGGCTGGGTATAGACGCACACGATGTCGTGGCCGGCTGCGATCAGCGCGTCCAGGGTGGGCACGGAAAAGTCCGGGCTGCCCATGAAGATGATCCGAAGTCTTGTCATTCAGGTGAACA
>JBCBGD010000367.1:0-2245 GCA_038527085.1 Pseudomonadota bacterium
CTCTGGTCAGGCTCTCGGGAAACCGTGGTGACCCTGGCCGCCTGCGTGGTGTTGTAGGGGGCGATCATGGCAGCGATACGTCTCTCCGTCCCGGAAACCGCGCGCCCCGGCGAGATCATCGAGATCAAGGCGCTGATACAGCATCCGATGGAAAGTGGCTTCAGGCGAGGCAGCCGCGGCGAGGCAATCCCCCGCGATATCATCACGCGCTTCGAATGTGAGTATGACGGCGAGATCGTTTTCGCGGCCGACTATTTCCCGGCCATGTCGGCCAATCCCTTCATCGCGTTTCACACGCGCGCAACGCGCAGCGAGACGCTGATGTTTCGTTGGACCGACCAGGATGGCCAGAGATGGGAAGACAGCGCAGAGATTGTTGTGGAATGAGAGCGCTGATCAGCGCTCTTGCCGTGTTTGGCCTGACAGCCTGTGACCCCGCGCCTCTGACAGACGCTTCAGACCTGGAGCGCCCAGATCCGCTTCGATCCGGAAGCAGTTTCCTGACGCAGGAAACCCGCGCACTGCAGGACGATGATTTTGCCAATCCCGGTTTTCTCTGGGTCGACAAGGGGGAAGCCCTGTTCCACGACCAGTCCCTTACGGAGGCAGCATGCAGCAGTTGCCATGGTGAAAGCGGCAGCGGGCTTGTCAGCGCCGCGGCCTCCTTTCCGAAGTGGAAGGACGGGCGGCTCTTGAACCTGGAAGCGCAGATCAATGCCTGCCGCACGGAGCACCAAGACTTGCCCGAACTGGCGTATGAAAGCGAGGGGCTTCTCGGCCTGACAGCCTATGTTGCCCATCTTTCCCGAGGCCATCCACTCAAAGTGGACCTTGTGCCCGAAGCAGACTTGGCATTCGACATCGGCAAAACCTATTTCCATACCAAGCGGGGTCAGTTCAATCTGTCCTGCAGCCAGTGCCACGATGACAATTGGGGGCGCCAGCTGCGCGGTGACACGATCAGCCAGGGCCATGGAAACGGCTTCCCGGCCTACAGGCTCGAATGGCAGACGCTCGGTTCGCTCCATCGGCGCTTTTCCGATTGCGATGTCGGCGTTCGGGCCGAGCCAAAAGACCTGGGATCAGACATCTACATCGCCCTGGAATACTACCTCGCCGTAAGGGCCAACGGGCTCGAACTCGAATCGCCTGGCGTGCGCAGATGACCAATCAGCCCAAACTCAGCCTCAGGATTGATTTTCCAGGCGGCCAGCGGCTCGGCCCCGGCAAGGCGGCGCTGCTCAAGGCCATCACCGAGACGGGCTCGATCAATGCCGCGGCCGCGTTGCTCTCCATGTCGTATCCAAAGGCGCTTAAGCTGATCGAGCAGCTCAACCAGGATTTCGAACAGCCGCTTGTGCAATCGCGCCATGGCGGCCGTGAGCGGGGAGGATCAGACCTGACCCAACTCGGAATAGAGGTGCTGGAGCTTTATGGCCGCGTTTGTGATGACGCTCTCGAAGCAAACCAAGGGCACCTGGCTCATCTCGCAAAGAAACTCGCCGAAAAGGACTAGGCTCGCTCTAAACACGCGTTAAGATCGGGCCATGGCGACCAAGAGCTATCTTGAGCACCCCGAAGACGTGCTGGACCAGTGGCTGACATGGTCGTCACAGGGCGCGGCTTGCCTGGCGGTCGTGACGGCCACTGAAGGCGGCGCGGTGCGCGCGGCCGGCGCCTTGATGGCCATCTCCCAGCGTGGCGACGTCGCGGGTTATGTCTCAGGCGGCTGCATCGACGCGGACGTTCGATTGCACGCCCTCGACTGTATCGAGAGCGGTCAAGCCAAGGCCCTTCGCTACGGCGCGGGATCTCCCTTCAAGGATTTGCCACTGCCCTGTGGCGGCGCCATCGAGATCGCTTTGCTTCCAAGGTTTGAAATCGATGAGGCAAGGCGGTGCTTGGCGCGTCTGCGAGAGCGCCTGCCGGCCCGCTTCGAGGTCAATGCGGGGTCGCGGGTTTTGGCCTTCACCTACGAGCCAAAACTCAGACTGCGGATTGCAGGGCGAGGCGCGGATGCCATCGCATTGGCCGAAGCTGCGGAAAGCTGCGGCATCGAAACACAGCTCGCGCTTCGCGACGATGAGTATGTGGCGCTGGCGGAGGCACGTGGCCTGAAAGTGTCGGCACGCCTCGAGACGCCATCAAGTCTGCCGCCCGTAACAGACGATGCGTGGACGGCCTTCGTACTCATGCTCCACGATGGCGATTGGGAAGGCGCGCTCTTGCGCCAGGCGCTCTCAGG
>JBCBGD010000368.1:0-2243 GCA_038527085.1 Pseudomonadota bacterium
CCGCCAGAAAGCGCATGCCGCGGACGTTCTGATTGGGCGGTTCAATCGAAGTTTGCCACCGCGTTTGCCACGTCTTTGTGAAGCCAATCGCGCCGAGGACGACCACCAGGGCAAACGGATAACCGACCAGTATTTTGGTGCCCAGCACGGCATCCACCAGGACGGCGAGCAGCGACCAAACCACGGCGAGCACCGCTGCAACCAGCAAGGCCGCATTGCCCTTTTGCCGCCCGGCCGCGCTTTCCCCGCGCAAAATCTTCCAAGCGTAGACGGCCCCTGGCACGAGCGCGAGCGTGGCCGGGAAGAACCAGACGGGAATGTGTGAGAGCTGATAGAAGGGCCAGCCCGCATGGCCCTCGCTGGCGCCGGTGAACTTGTCTGCGAGGTCTTTGCCCACAGCGCCTTCGACGAACTGGCCATTGGTCGCGATCTGAATCCAGATGAACCAGGGGATCCAGAGCGCAAAGAAGAGTAGCGGTCCAGGCCACCAGGCAAGCGGGCGCCACCAAAGGCCAAACTGATTTTGCCCTGCCTTGTCCCAGGCCCAGACGCCCGCCGCGGCAAGGCCCGCCACCATGATCGACACCGGCCCCTTGATCAGGAAACCGAGCCCCATGGCCAGCCAGAATAAAAGCGCCATGGGCCTTGCGCTGGGCGTGGCTGTCGGATTTGCGCGCTGGCCCAAATCGGCGAGCGGGTCGTGGCGCAAATAGATGCGGGCGAGCGCGCCGAGCCCGAGCGTCGTGAAGAACACCAGCACACCATCGGTCTTTGAAATGTGCGCCTCACTGGTCAGCAATATCGTCGATCCGAACAGCGCCGCGCCAACGAACGCCGCGCGCCGCCCAACAAGCGCAATGCCCGCCCAAAAGCAGGCCAGCGTGCCCAGCCCCGCGCCGATCCAGCTTGGGATGCGGTAGCTCCAGATTTGCTTTGCCTCGGCGTCGGAGAACGTAGCCGTGGAAGCGGCTTGCAGCCAGTGAATGCCGGCGGGCTTCTTGTTGCGCAGCTCGTCCTGGTAGCGGATGCGGATGAAGTCGCCCGTCTCCAGCATCTGCTTGGAGGCCTGGGCAAAGCGGCTTTCATCCCGGTCGAGCGCCGGAATGTAAAACACACCCGGCGCGGCCGCGCCCATGGTGATCACCAGCAGGATCAGCCAGGCTTTCCAGCCAGACGAGAGACGGTCGAGAAAATCCATGCCCGCCGTTTAGCGCGCAGCGCGCCAGCCTGCCAGCGCCTTGAAACAGGCCGGAGCAAACATTTCTGCATGCCCGGCCGATCCTGTGCCTTCGCCTATCCGTCTACTGGACGAAGTATGAGGTGCGTTGGAGATTGTCCGCGCATTCGCTAAACCGGCCCATGAGCTGAGATGGGCCTGAGTCCGGATCGCCCAATCCCGATACCCATTCGTCGTAGGCCGCGCCAAACGTGGCACCGTCTGGCGAGGAACCGATCCAGAAATAGGTGTCGAGATTGTCGCTGTGGGTCGGGATGGCGAGCTTCGCAGAGTATCCGCGCGGCTCGGCCCACTCATTGAAGTCGGCGACGATCTCCATGTATTCGGCCACCGTGCATTCGCCAGTCATTTCCATCGCGATGACGTCCCAGTGCTCGGCGTTTGCGGGCAGCTGCGCGCAAGCACCGATGGCTGCTGCAGCAATCATTGCAGTTTTCATTATGTATTCCTCCCACACCACTTTATCGAGCGCGGCTTGCGCCCGACAGTATGATTAACACAGAGTCATCGTGCGGCCAAAACAAGTGTTCACAGTAATCTTGTTGACTTTTTTATTCTGAATATTTGGCCGCGAAACGCGCCATGGGTTGGATTCAGCGACTTCAGAGCCCAGCACCGTCCGGACAAATGCACCGCCCGTTCCAGTGGCTAGTCCCGCAGCGCCTGAACCAGTTCGTCCTTGGTCATGTCTGAGCGCCCGTCAATGTCGCGCTCCTGCGCCATTTCGTAGAGCTCGTCCTTGGTTTTGTTGCGCAGGCCCGCCTCGCCGGATTTTGCCCGGCCGTTTTCGTCCGTGGCGTCTTCGATCGCGTCGAGCAACTCGTCCTTGGTCATGGATGAGCGGCCTTCAATGTCGAGATCCTGGGCGCGCTCCATCAGCATGTCTTTCGTCGGCCCGTCCGATTTGATCTTGGAGACTTTCTCGCGCACATCGTCCGGCTGGTCGGAGAACTGTTCGTCGCCGTCAAACGTGTCGCTTTTCTTCTTCTGGGTGGAGCGTTTGTAT
>JBCBGD010000369.1:0-2243 GCA_038527085.1 Pseudomonadota bacterium
GGGCACGGCCAGCCCTGCCCCCCAAAGCGCATCGATCGGCGCCCAACCGCCCCGCCGTCCCGACGAGACGTGGCAGAACCCGTCCTCACACCGCCCAAGGGACATGATGGCTCCGGCCTCGACGCGGCCCTTTGCCGATGCGCCATCCGCAGGCGAGGCAAGCAATGTGAGCGGCTCGCGCACCATCGCCATATCCGTGGCCGTCAGCGTGCGGGCATGCATCCAGACTTCGTCGCCATCGGGATCGCGCACAAAACGCCATCCTCGCGTTTCCTTCAACACGAGGACGGGCAGGCCCGCGCGCTCATAGCGCCAGGCGATCGGATGGTCCTGGCTGGGTCCCGTGCGGCCATTCACAGCGGCGTAACGCAGCGCCTCGAACCGCGGCACAGGCTTGCCGGAGACATGGCTCACTGTGACCGGCGTCACGGCAGCTTCCTCAGCGCCCGCTGTGCCCGGCAGGAGACTGCCGCAGAGCACGAGACATGAAAAAGCCAGTGCGCCGACACGCAGCATGGAGCCTCCTTGGGGATTTGCAGCGCCCTGTTGGCGCCGCCTCACCCACGAAACACATCAAGGGTGAATGCGACGTAAAACCAAGGGCGTTGGCACTGCCAAATTGCTCTGCTATCTGAAATAGCGTCTGCTCGCGCGCATCACCTCAAGGGAGACTCCATGTCGGCTCGAAAGCTCAAAGTGATTGTCACGCGCAAGCTGCCAGATCCGGTGGAACTGCGCCTGAAGGAGCTCTTCGATGCGGAGTTGAACGGCGACGACCATCCCTTCAGCGATGCGGAGCTCGCCGACGCGATGTCGCGCGCCGACGTGCTGGTGCCGACGGTGACAGACCGCATCACGGCGGGGCTCATGGCGCGGGCCGGCGAAGACCTGCGCCTGATCGCCCAGTTCGGCGCGGGGGTGGACAACATTGATGTTGATAGCGCCGTTCAGCGCGGCATCACCGTGACCAACACACCGGGCGTTCTCACGGACGACACGGCAGACGTGGCTATGGCTCTGATCCTGGCCGTGCCGCGCCGCCTGCACGAAGGTGTGCAGGTGATGGAGCGCGGCGAGTTCACGGGCTGGACGCCGACCTGGATGATGGGCCGGCGCATTGCAGGCAAACGGCTAGGCATCATCGGTATGGGCCGGATTGGACAGGCCGTGGCCAAGCGCGCGCGCGCCTTCGGGCTCCAGATACACTACCATAATCGCAAGCCCGTCAGCCCGAAGATCGAAGAGCTGCTGGATGCGACCTACTGGGACAGCCTCGACCAGATGTTGGCACGTATGGACATTGTCTCGGTGAACTGCCCGCACACGCCGGCGACGTTCCACCTGATGAACGCGCGCCGCATCGATCTGATGAAGCCTGAAAGCTTCATCGTGAACACCGCCCGCGGCGAAGTGATTGATGAGGCGGCCCTGGCCCGCGCGATCGAGGGCGGGAAGATCGCGGGCGCAGGCCTTGATGTGTTCGAGCGCGAACCAGCGGTAAACCCGAAACTGATGGACCTGCCAAACGTGGTGCTCCTGCCGCATATGGGCTCGGCCACGGTGGAGGGCCGCGTGGAGATGGGCGAGAAGGTCATCATCAACATTAAGACCTTCGCCGACGGCCACAAACCGCCGGACCGTGTGGTGCCAGCACTGCTCTAAGGCAAGCCGGGGCGGTCTGAACCGCCCCTCACGGCGCTATTTCTTCTTCGACTTCGACTTCTTCTCCTCGAGAATGAAGGTAACTTTCATCATCACGCGGTATTCGGCGATCTTGCCTTTCTTCACCACCGCAGAGATGTCCTGAACCCATACGGACTCAACGTTGTCGAGCGTGTCTGTGGCGCGGGCGACGCCGGCTTCGATGGCTTTTTCGACGCTGGACCCTGAGGCGCTGATTTCTGTGACGCGGGCAACTGACATGGGGTGTCTCCTCTTGTGATTGTCGGTGCGGCGGGCTCTCGCCCTGCGGGAACCTAGCATGGAAATTCGCCCGTGCACGGACGCTCCCTCGACAGGCGAACTGGGCGAGGTCACACTGAGCAAACCAATTGGGAGGAACAGATGATCGCGATGACAGGGTACAGCCCGAACCTGCAGCGCTGGATGGATTATACCGCGAGCCACGACCGCTCGATCCTGCCCACCCTGCTGCATGATGATGTGGTGTTCGAGAGCCCGATCGTACATACGCCGCAGCGCGGCAAGACAATCACGCTGGCCTATCTCGGCGCGGCGGGAAA
>JBCBGD010000370.1:0-2235 GCA_038527085.1 Pseudomonadota bacterium
CGCAGGTATCTGCGGAACTGCTGGCAGGCGCCTTTCCTGAACTGGGGCACCTCAATACAAGCTGACGACCGCTGCCGGGCCAACCCCAGTCCTCATGGTGAGCGGAGACGAACCATGGGACGGCGACTACCGCTGAGGCCTGAGCTCCATTTCCCGCCTGCATGGTTCGTCTCCGCTCACCATGAGGCTGCTATTTGAACTTATGGATCGACAACCGCACCCCGCCGGGCCTGCGGACGCTGGTGATGCGTCAAAACTTCGTCGCGGCCACAAATCCTGTCAGGTTCGCCGCCAGGCCGAGGTTGCCTGCCCGGGTCGCGCATTTCACCCGCCAGAGCAGGGACGAGCCGAGCAGGTTTGCGATCTGGCGCCCGCGCGGGGAGATCGACTTCAACCCGATCGCGCGCGCGCGAATGGCCGGGTCCTCATAGAGTGGCGCGCAGCCGAAACTGTAGGCCGTCGCCTGGCGCAGGAAGCCGCGCTCGGCCTCTGTCAGGTCTGTGCCCTCGAACCGGCGCGCCACGTCTTCCAGCGTGTCGAGCGCTTCGGGCCACATCACATGGCGGGCATAGACCCCCGCGCGTTTGATCGCCGCCACGCGCTGGGCGACCGGGGCGATTTCTGGCGCGGTGGCGAGCGAATCGGGGAGCACCTCTTCGTCGCTCAGATCGGCCATGAGCGGCGCGAAGATCATCCTGTGGAACTTGATCCACTTCGCGTTGGCCTCTTCAGGCGTGAAGCGTTCTGCCGCCGAGCCGCGCGCCCCGCCATGTTCGCGGTGGAGATAGACAAGGTCCTCGAACAGCACGCCCCTGGCATGGCGCGCGATCCGCAGCATCATTTCATAGTCCTGGGAGCGGATCAGGTCAGCGTTGAATGGGCCGATCTCGTCATAAACACTTCGCCGCACCATCAGGCCCGGCTGGAAGATGTGGCATCCGTCCAGAAGGTCCGGGAAGATCTCGTCAGGCCTGGACGCGCGCCAGTAGCCTGGCGGCTTGATGATTTTCTCGCCCGATTTCGGATCGACAATGAAGTCGTCATGCCGGCCCGCGGCAAAGCCCAGGGACGGATCGGCCTCCAGCGCCCCGGCCAGCAGGGCACAGGTGCCGGGCAGGATCAGGTCATCATCGTCGCAGATCCAGATCAGGTCGCCGCTGACTTGCTGCATGGCGAGGTTGAGCGCGCTGGCCTTCCCGCCATTGGGCTTGGCGAGATAGGTGACCTCATCGCCATAGGATTGCACCACGTCGCCTGTGCCATCGCTCGAGCCATCATCGACCACGAGGATTTCATCAGGCCTGCGCGTCTGCGCCAACAGCGAGTCGAGTGTCTCCGCGATCAGGTCGACGCGGTTGAAAGTCGGCACGATCACGCTGACCCGTGCGGTCATCCTCTGCTCCCTCGCACTCGCGCGTCAGGCGTATTGGCTCCCCCGCGCGTAAACCTTCGGGCAAAACCTGTATGAGACTTGCAAGCCCTGTCGCCCAGGGCCGGTCTCAGGCAGTGTTTGCCTTTGGTGACGGCCCTTGCGGGAATCATGCCGGATGGGCCGGCGTCCGGGTTTGGGACAATTTCATGAGCTCTTTGGCACGCAAGACGATTGATGGCGCCACGCTGAACGTGACGACGATCTTGTTCAAGACCGTCCTGCAATTTGCTGTCGTGCTGCCGATCCTTGCGCGCATCATTCCGCCGGAACAGTTCGGCTATGTCGGCATGGCGATGGCGTTTGTCGCGCTCTTCACGATGTTCAACGACCTCGGCATCTCCGCCGCCCTGGTGCGCGCCGATGAGCCCTCGCCGGCCTTCTGGTCGACCGCGTTCTGGACCAATATCGGGCTCGGCACACTCATGACGGCGGGAACCTTCCTGGCCGCGCCGGCCATCGCCGCCTTCTACCGCGAGCCGATCGTGGAACCGCTCGTGCAGGCCCTGTCGGGCATGGTGCTGATGCACTGCGTCTTCCTGGTTCCGATGGCCTGGATGCAGCGCAATTTCCGCTTCCGGACAATCGCAGCGATTGACCTCTCGGCCACGCTTGTGTCCGCGGTTGTGGCGCTCACCGCTGCGGCCCAGGGGCTGGGGATGTGGGCGCTCGTGCTGCAGCAGATCGTGCTTTACTTCGTGAAGATGATCGGTGGTCTGGCGGCCCAACGCGCGCCGCTTCGCCTGGTCTTCGATTTCTCGGAAATTGTCGCCGTCCTGCCTTTCAGCCTTCGCCTGACGGGCGAG
>JBCBGD010000371.1:0-2222 GCA_038527085.1 Pseudomonadota bacterium
CCCGCGAGCAAAAGCGCGCGGACAAGGATGGCGCGCGCTTCTAGGTCGTTGTCTGCGCCATCGGCCTGGGCGGTGAGGCCCGTGGTGGCCATGCGCAGGAAGCCGAAGCCCCAATAGACGAAGCTGAACACCACTGCGGCCACACCGACGGCGGCAAGGTCTGACGCTGTACCGAAGCGACCCATCACGGCGGTGTCGACGATACCTGTCGTCGCCGTTGCGGCCTGGGCCAGGATGATGGGCCAGGCCAGGGCGAGCGTTTTAGTCCGGGTGAGGCGCGCGGCGGTCATCGCGCGCGCTTAGCGCGGATGGGCATGATTGTGGAGAGGGCAGCACTTGCGTCCGCAGACCCTCCCTGGCTTGACCCCCGCTTCGCGATGGGTCGGGCTCAAGGCTGCAGAGCGCGGCGATTGGGCTGGAACAGGAGCCTGGTCCCGGGCCAGGGTTCGTCTCCGCTCACCATGGTAGCGAAAGCGTAGCGGGGGTCAGCTTGTGTTGACGTAGGGGAGATTGGGGAAGGTGTCCGCAGAAACGTCCGTCGGTCCCTGCGCAGGCAGGGACCCATGGGCGAAAGTCGCAACCAGTGCTCCCGGCAGGGACAGCGACCCATGGATCCCTGCCTGCGCAGGGATCTGCGGAGATGTTGAGAGATAAGGATTGAACAGATCCAGCGTGGCCAGATGCACGCGTTGCGAGCACCCCTCCAATCTGGCGTCCCACGCTGGCGCATCCGGGTCGATCAGTTCGAAAATCCGGATCGCGCCCCACCAGGTGATCTCGTAGCCCACGAGTCCGTTGCCGCGCGCTTCGATACGGGCGTGCATGAAGCGCGCGAACTTCCGGAGGTTCCAGAAGAAAACCGGCCAGAAGAGCGGGTGTACGATCTGTCGCCACCTTTGGATGGGGGAGCGGGTGTCCATCGCCCGCAGTATAGGGGCGGAAGAATACCCGGTCGGATAAGTCTTTCTTATCCGGCAGGTCTGCCAAGCCTCATCAGGCCACGGCGTCCAGCGTTTGCGGGCTCTGGCGCCAGCGGGCGAAGTCTTCCGCCAGCATGGGCCGCGCCAGCAGGTAGCCCTGGACGCGGTGCACACCCGCCGCGGCGACCTGCTCGAGATCTGCCGGAGTCTCGACGCCTTCAGCCACGCAGGACAGGCTGACAATTTGTGCCAGGCGCGCGCTGGTGGTGAGCACTTCACGGGCGAAATCGTCTTCCTGCGTGCCCTGCACATAGGCGCGGTCGATCTTCAGCTCTGTAAACGGGAAGCGCTTGAGCTGTTCCATGCTGGTCGCGCCCGTGCCGAAATCATCGATGCTGAGGCCGAAGCCCGCAATGCGCAGACGCGCGAGCACTTCCAGCGTGTCGGGGCCGAACTTCAAGAGGCGGTCTTCGGTGACTTCAAGAATGATCTGGCGGGTCTCAAGGCCCATTCTCGCGACCATGGTTGTCAGGGTTTTTGGCAGCGAGCGGTCGGCCAGGGTGAGCGCCGAGATGTTGACCGACACCGAGTGTGACGGAGATTCCTTTAGCCAGCTTTCAAGATCAGACAGGCTGCGGCGCATGAGGTAGAAGGTGAGCGGCGTCATCAGCCCGTGCTCCTCAGCCGCAGCAAGCAGGGCGCCTGGAGGGCCGAGCTTGCCTTCCTTGTCAGCCAGCCGGCAGAGGACCTCGATCCCGTCAAACTGCATCTGCGTGAGATTGAGTTGGGGTTGGTAGACAGGGATGACGCGCCCATCCGACAGTGCTGCGCGGACATGTTTCTCGGTCATGGCGCTGGACATGGCCTGCAGCGCATTCACCCGGGCCTGGTTCAGAAGCGCCTTGAGGTCGTCTTGCCGGAGAGGTTTCTTCAGCCCGCCCAGAATATTGATGCCGACCATTTCAGCAAGCTTTTCGACAGACTTGATCACGGCATTGGCTTCGGCGCTGACGATGATGAAAGGTCCCTTGAAGCCGCGGTCGGACAGGGCGCGAATGAAACCGATTCCGTCCATGTCCGGCATGTTCAGGTCGCATAGGATCAGATCGACATCTTCGGGGGCGCGCATCACCTGCGAGAGGGCCTCGTTCGGGCGGTCATGACAGAACACCTTGTCGGCGCCCAGACTTCGGATCAGCGCGTCGGCCACCCCGAGGAACAGAGGGTCATCATCGACAATGAGGACTTTATCGAGTTTCACGAGTAGGCAGCCTTGAATATCTGCCCTCAGGTTTAGCGCAG
>JBCBGD010000372.1:0-2203 GCA_038527085.1 Pseudomonadota bacterium
CTGGTCTGCGTCAGGTCATCCACGGCACCCGAGCTTTCCGAAGGAAAGGGAATGAAACCCGGGCCGAAATTGCCTTCACCCAGGAATGCGGCGCCGAAGCCGCCATCAATGTCGCCGCGACTTTCCACTTCTGCCGTTTCGAGGCCAAAGATATAGGTCAGGTCAACGCTGTCTGAGAGAGACTTTTCAAGCGTTAACGTCACGCCGGCTGCGTTCTGCTCGAGGAAGTTCTGGCCATCGAAAGAGACATCGTCGCGGGCGAAGTTGGATCCCACACCGTTCGAGCCGGGATCGATAATGTTGGCGCGGAACAGGCGGGCAGAACCCTCATTATCGCGCGCATGGACGTTCAAGAGTGCAGAGAAGTCATTGTCGAAAGGCGTGAAGAGCAATTGGACGCGGCCTGCAAACTCTTCGAACCCTTCATAGGCATCTTCAATGCCCTGGAAATTGTCGGTCACATAGTCGTCGCGCGACTGATAGATGCCCGACACACGCACAGCCAGGCTATCGTCGACCACGAAGCCGACGGCGCCTTCCGCATCAATCGTATTGTGCGTGCTGTAGGAGGCGCGGCCATAGCCATTGAACTCGTCGCCAGGGCGCACGCTGTCAAACTTGATCACACCCGCAGGCGCGTTGCGGCCAAACAATGTGCCTTGGGGACCGCGCAGCACTTCGATGCCCGCGAGGTCGAACACCGGATAGCCCTTCAGGATCGGGTTTTCGTAAGGCACGCCGTCATACACCAGCGACACCGGCTGTGAGGCGTTGAGGTCGAAGTCTGTGTTGCCGAGACCGCGAATGTAGAAGCGCGGGAATGTCCTGCCGAAGGAGCTTTCTGCAATCACGCTTGGCGCGCGTGCAGACAGGAAGCGAACATCTGCGCCGCTTGCCTTCAGATTGGTGAGCTTTTCGTCCGAAATCGTCGTGATCGAGATCGGCACGTCCTGGAGGTTCTCCTCCAGTTTCTGCGCAGTCACCGTGACCGTTGCGAGGCGCGCTTCATCGGTTGCCGCTTCCTGAGCCCATACAGGCATGGCAAGTGCGAAGGCAGAAACACCAAGACTGAGCGAAGCGCGCAGCATTTTCGAAGATAGAGAAGGTTGCATCACCCAGACTTCCTTTTGTTGAGACGGCGCATTGCGGGCCGCCAACGCTAGGCGCTTTGTCATATTACTGATGCAAAAGGGCAACCGCCCAGAGGCCACCGGACTGTCAGCTTGCTGATTTTTGGCAACACTCGTTGCGGCATTGCAACATAAAGGGAGGCACACTCGCCTCTGGAGCGAGCTGTCGAGCTAGAAACGGGCCTATTCCGCTCGATTTTTCGATCTCCGCAACGCTGGAGCCGAATCAGCTCCAGGGATTGAAGCGGGTCAGCGGCTTGGGTTTTCCGCTGTCGTCCTCACCCTCGGCGTTGCCCTCCTGGCTCGGACTGTCTGGCAGGTTCAGCTTTTGGGACACGCCTTCCGCAGCATCACTCGCCGCCCCAGCAGCGCCTGCGGCCGCGCCAGCTGCTTGCCGTGCTGCACCGCCAAGAATGCTCTTTGCTGCGGTGCCTGCGTCGCTGACAGTGTCGGTCATCACGGTTTGTGTCGACTGGTAGGACGCCTTCAGGCTGCTGGCCGCGTTTGACGTGGTCGTTTCAACCGCGTCGGCGGCTGAAGCGGCCGCGTTCGACACCTGCTCAGCGCCTGCCTGGACGGCCTCGTTTGCTGCAGACGCGGTGTTCTGCGCCGTGTCGGCAACCGTTGTTCCGAAGCGGCTGGGCGCCTCCGTGGCTCCGCTTCCGAAGCCGCCCTGCGTGTCGGCAGGTTGTTCGGTTGCCTGGGGTGGCGCACCAAAGGCGCTGCGTTGGCCGAAGCCGCCGCCCTGTGCGGGCGAGGGCGTGCCCGGCGAACCAAATGGCGCCGGGGCGGGGTCGGGTTGTCGCGTGCTCGCTGGCGAGCCCCAGCCGGTTTGCCCTGTCGCCTGTGTCTGCTCCGATTGCGGATTGGACGCGCTGGCCTCTGGCGCATAACTCCCGCCAACGCCGGTTACACCGCCGGTTTGGGATGGCGCTGCGGTCGTAGGATCGTAGGGTGCAGACACCGAGTCCTCGGCATCCCCATAGGCCGGGGTGGATGATGGCTGGCTCTCTTCAGTGGTCGCACGTTGGCCCCACTGACTGGTCGACGAAGCAGGTGACGTGGCAGGCGCG
>JBCBGD010000373.1:0-2195 GCA_038527085.1 Pseudomonadota bacterium
CTGGCGTGCAATGCCGTGGTGGGGTCTTGGGAGCGACACGTCCGCAGCGAAGACGGACTTTCCATAACGCCGCCCCTCCACGCCGATGCTTGCCGCAGTGCGCACAGGAGACTTCAGCCCATCGCAGCCCGCCAGGAGGCGCGCATCGACGGTCGATCCATCCTCAAGGCGCGCAGTGATCTTGCCGTCTCCAAGATCGAAGCCTTCAAACAAGGCAGGCGCCCAGACCTTAATTGTCCTTGACTTCGCAATCGCTTTATCGATGGCCGCTTGGAGGTTCTCTGCCTCCACCATATGGCCGAGCAGGCCGTCGCCCGCCGCCTCGCCAAGGTCGTCGCCCGTGAACAGGGCCGTGGGCGCGCCAAACCAGTGCGGCGCACCATCGGTCGCCTCAAGGCCGCGCAGGGGCTCCGCATCCGTTTCGAGCGCTTCGGTGAGACCGCAGAAAGCGAGCAAATTCCAGCTTCCGCGCACAATCGCAAAGTTGCGCGTGTCCTTGGGCGGCGTCGTCTTCGGATCGCGCGCATCAATCAGGGCAACCGACAGGCCGAGCTTCGCAGCCGCGAGCGCAAGTGTTCCGCCCGCCGGGCCTGCGCCGACGATTGCAAGATCGAAAACCGAGTCAGTGGGAGCCTTCGCCATGGCAAACCAGGTAGGCTTGGGGCGCTTTTGGGTCCACCACTGGCGCACGATTGGGCGAACGTGCCGCACGCTGCACAGCAATTAACCAGTGGGCCGCGTTCTGCCGCTCTCTTCAGCATCTGTGCTGCCCACATCCTAACGCACCTGCAAGAAAGCGAGCGAAGGGACCGCATGCGGAGGCTGCCAACCTTTGCGCTTTGATGATGGGAGAGTTCACTCTATGACCTTGTTTAATCGTAACTTTGGCCGAATGGCCGGGGTGGCAGTCGCCAGCTTGGCCGCGGCGGGCACTGCCTGGGCCCAGGACGCGGATGCAGACCTCTTGGCGCGCATCGAGGCGCTCGAAGGCAGTGCGTCCGCCTATGTGGACAATTCCTATCTGTTCCTGATCGGCGGCCTGATCGTGATGTTCATGGCCGCGGGCTTTCTCTGCCTGGAAGCTGGCTTGGTCCGCTCGAAAAACGCGTCGATGCAGTCTCTCAAGAACGTCTCACTGTTCTCGGTGGCGGGCCTGATGTTCTGGTTTGTGGGCTACAACATGGCCTATCCAGGAGAAACCGTCCTCAATGGGCTTTTCGGCATCCCAAGTTTCATCTGGGCGCCAGAGGAAAGCCTGGAGACCGGATATGCGGCCAGTTCCGACTGGTTCTTTCAGATGGTGTTCGTGGCCACAGCCGCCTCAATTGTATCGGGCACCGTGGCAGAGCGCGTGAATCTGTGGGGCTTCCTGATCTTCACCGCGTTCCTGACGGCATTTTTCTATCCAATCGTGGCATCCTGGGAATGGGGCGGCGGCTATCTCGACAGCGAATGGGCCTTCTCAGACTTCGCCGGATCGACACTGGTTCACTCCACGGGTGGCTGGGCCGCTCTGGTCGGCGCCATCGTGATCGGGCCGCGCGCTGGAAAGTATTTCGGCCAGCAAGTGAATCCGATGCCGGGCTCGAACATCCCCTTGGCGGCGCTTGGCACGTTCATCCTGTGGTTCGGCTGGTTTGGCTTCAACGGCGCCTCACAGCTGGCCGCGGGCACCTTCGACGACATCAACGCCGTGGCGACGATCTTCGCCAACACCAATATGGCCGCGGTCGGCGGTGTCCTCGCCGCGCTGATCCTTACGGCGGTGCTCTACAAGGGCAAGGTGGACCCCACCATGGTGTTTAACGGCGCGATCGGCGGCCTTGTGTCGATCACGGCCGAGCCTCTTGCGCCGAGCATGGGCGGCGCTGTTCTGATCGGCGCCGTTGGCGGCGTGCTTGTGGTGCTCACCGTGCCTCTGCTCGACCGGTTCAAGATTGATGATGTGGTCGGCGCCATCCCGGCTCACTTGGTGTGCGGCATCTGGGGCACCATGGTCGTGCCCGTGTCCTACACGATGGCGATTGCACCGAATGAAGCGGGTGATCCCAACTTCCTCGGCCAGTTCATCGGCGTGGCGCTGACAGGCGTCTTTGTCAGCGCCGTGTCCGAGGTGGGGAGAGCCCACCGCGGAAATACAGTAAACAATAACCAACGGCGGTTGCGGGGTGGGGGTGGAAAGGGGGGGGGGGGGG
>JBCBGD010000374.1:0-2159 GCA_038527085.1 Pseudomonadota bacterium
CCTCAGCGGAGTCAGAGCCCAGCTGCGCAGCCGCCGGCATGGCGAGCGCGGCAAGCGCGATAGACGCCAGGGCGCCGCGGCGGAGGAGGCTGAAACAGGTCATCGCGCGTATTTCTCACGCCCGGCCTTAAAGCGATGTTTAAACTATTGGTGCAATTGCTCGCGTTTCGCTTCTATTTGCAGCCAGTCCTCTTCCATCTGCTCTTGCTCACCCTTCAGAGACTCCAGCCGCGATGCCCGCGCGTTGAAGCCTTCAGGGTCGCGCTCAAAGAGGGACGGGTCCGCCATCTCACTCTCGATCTTCGACAATTCGCTGGCAATCTCAGGCAGGCGCGTCTCGATTTCCTTCAGCCTGTGCTCATCCCTGAAAGAGAGCTTCGTGGCAGCCTTCGGCGCGCTCGGCTTCGGCTTGGACGGCTTGCCCGCCTTCTTGGACGCGGTGACAGACGCCGCCGCGCCCAGGCTCGGCACCTGGCGCACCGCATCGCTCCACCCGCCCGGCACCAGCACCCAGTCGCCTGCCCCGCGCGGCACCAGGCAGCTCGTCACGGTGCCATCCAGGAAGGCGCGGTCGTGGGAGACCAGCATCAGCGTGCCTTCATAATTGGCGAGCATGTCTTCCAGAAGGTCCAGCGTCTGCATGTCGAGATCATTGGTTGGCTCGTCGAGCACCAGCAGGTCGCACGGCTGGGCCAGCGCCACCGCCAGGGTCAGCCGGTTGCGCTCCCCGCCCGACAGCGCGCCCACGGGCTGGCGCAGCTGGCTCGGATCAAACAGGAAGTCCTTTGCATAGCCCGCCACATGGCGCGACTTGCCCTGCACCATGATGTGGTCGCCCCCATTGGGTGCCAGCGTTTCCCACAGCGTGTCCTTGGCGCGGAGCGAGTCGCGCGCCTGGTCGAGATAGATCACCTTGATCGCCTTGGAGACCTTCACGCTGCCCGCGTCTGGCTCCAACTCGCCCAGCAGCAGTTTGAGCAGCGTCGTCTTGCCGATGCCATTGGGCCCGACCAGGCCAATGCGGTCGCCGCGCAGGATCTTCAGGGTCAGCCCATCGACAATGTTCAGTGTCTCGCCATCATCGCGCGTGAAGGATTTCGACAGGCCCCGCGCCTCGATCACCTTGCGGCTCATCACATCGCCGCTCTCGGCTGACAGGTCTGCCGCAGAGCGGTTCTCATTCAGCCCCGCGCGCAACTCGGCGGCTTTGGCCCGCATCTCCATCAGCTTCGTGAGCCGGCCCTGATTGCGCCGCCTGCGCCCCGTCACGCCGCGCGCCAACCAGCGGTGCTCGCCCTTCAACTGGGTCTGCATCCGCGCCAACGCCTTTTCCTCTTCCGCTTCGATCGCCTCGGCCCAGGCCTCGAACGCGCCATAGCCTTCAGGGCTCTTCAACACCCGGCCCTGGCGCAGCCACAGCGTGTTGGTGGACACCGCCTCGAGAAACGCCCGGTCGTGGGACACGATCAGCGCAGCCCCGCGAAACGCCTTCAGCCGCTCTTCAAGCGCCTGGATGGTTGCGATGTCGAGATGGTTGGTCGGCTCGTCCATCAAGAGGATATCAGGGTCATGGGCGAAGCCGCGCGCAATCGCCGCCCGGCGCAGCTGCCCGCCAGACAGGCGCGCCGGATCCGCGCTGGGGTCCAGCCCGATTTCGGTGAGTTCCGCCTCGGCCCTGTGGCGGTCCTCCACCCCATCGGCGGCGAAATCGATCAGGCTCGCATAAGGCGAGAAATCTGGCTCCTGGGCCACAAAGGCGGCCACGCTGCCAGGCTGGGTCCAGACCTCGCCGGCATCGGGCTCGATCCAGCCGGCAACCAGCTTCATAAGCGTCGACTTGCCGGCCCCGTTGCGCCCCACAAGCGCGCAGCGCTCACCTTTCGACAGGGGAAATTCGACGCCCTCGAACAAGGGCCGCCCGCCGAAGGACAGTTCGATACCGCTGAGGGTGAGGAGAGGAGGTCGTGCCATGGCGTGGAGATGTGCTGGTTTTTCCCCGCGGTTCAAGCCGCGATGTCCGCGCCAGGGTGGGCAAAGCAGGTTTTCAATCCGACGAGGCCCGCGCCCATGCCAAGCTTCTGGCCATGGACCACCGCCCCCACCTCCTTCGCTGGCGCGAAATCGTGCATCCCCTGTTCTGGCCCGTGTTCCTCTGGAAC
>JBCBGD010000375.1:0-2139 GCA_038527085.1 Pseudomonadota bacterium
GAAATATCCACCGCCTGCGTGACCCGCGTGACTTCGGACCGTGGGCGTTCACGATCGTCCGGCGCAGAGCCGTCGACCTCGTTCGTCGCAAACAGCGCGCCCGAGCGAATACGGCGCGATTTGAGAGAGAACAGTCCGTTCGCGTCCAGCCCGTAGCTGTCGAGACTGACCCCCGTGCTGCAACCCTGCGCACCTTGATCTCAGAGCTCAGCCCGGAACCGCGCGAATTGCTCCGCATGTTCTACGTCGATGGAATGTCCGTGGACGAGATCGCCCGGTGCCTGCAACGCCCGGCCGGGACGGTGAAGTCGCGTCTGCACGCTGCGCGCGCCCAACTGAAAACCGCCTATCACTCTCAAAATGGAGAAGATCATGACTGACTTTGACGACAAACTGCGCGTTGAACTTGGCGCAGAAGATGAGCGCTTCATCGAAGAAACGCTCGCAGAAACGGGATATTACAAGGAAGCGTTTGAAAGCCTGCGAGGCCCTGGGCGGGCGATGAACATCCTCGTCTGGGTCGGAATTTTCATTTTCAGCGGGCTGCTGATCTACTTTCTGATCCTCGCGTTTCAGGCCGACACCACACGAGAGCAAATTCTGTTTGCCGCATTGGCCGTCATGCTAAACAGCGCCCAGATCGCCTTGAAGCTGTGGTTCAACATGCGCCTCAACCGCCAGGCGGTCTTGATGGACATCCGGCGCCTTCGGTTCGAAGTGGCGAGACTGGCGGGCGCCTAGGGCATTGCTGTGCCGCGGCGCGCCTCGATCAGGTCATAGACCTCACGCGCTGTCAGTTCGACCTGCACGGCTGCGGCGGCCTCGCGAATACGCTCCGGCGACTGTGTGCCGATGACGGGGATGGGGCGAGCGTGCAGCGCCCGGACAAAGGCCAACGCGATGTGCGTGCGTGTGACGCCTTTGGCCATGGCCAGTTTGTCGATCGCCATCATGACGCGCATATGCGTCCCGGAATCAGCGCCGCCCGGCGCCTTGCCCGTTGCGAGTGCGCCGCCCGCCAGCGGTGACCAGGCAAAGACGCTTGCGCCGGTCTCCATGGCATAGTCGTGCACGCCGTCCTCGAGTGTGGCCTGTTGCCAGACCGACAGTTCAGACTGGAGCGCCGCGATCGGCGCATCGAGATAGGCCTGAAGCGCGCGCGTTTGCGCGGCGGTGAAGTTGGACACACCGATATGGCGGACCTTGCCTGAAGCCAGCATGGCGTTCAGCGCGCCGGCCACGTCGGCGAAAGGCACGGTCAGGTCGGGCCTGTGGATGTAGAAGAGCTCGACATGGTCAGTGCCCAGGCGCGTGAGCGACGCATCCAGCGCGGCGGCAAGGTAGTCTGGATGGGAGTTGTAGGGTTTTGGCAGATCCACACCGGCCTTTGTGGCCAGGACGATCTTGCTGCGCAGGCCCGGATCAGTGCGAAACACATCACCCAGTAGCGCTTCAGCGCCGCCAAACCCGACTTCCGTGCCGTAGCCGTAGATATCGGCGGTGTCGATGAGCGTCATGCCGTGCTCAAGCGCCGTTCGAATGCGCGCCGTTGCCGAGCCCACATCGCCATCTGTGAAGCGCCAGCAGCCATAGGCCACGGCGCCGATGCGCAGGCCTGTTTTTCCGAGTTGAACCTGTTCCATGCCGCCTGCCTAGTCGACCTCGCCAGCGATGCAATGGACCGAGACCATGCCAAGCGAAAAAAGTTGTTTGAATGGTTTCGTGCCACAGGTTCCAAAGTGTCAGCATCTGAGGGGAGCCCATGCCTGATCAGCCCAGTGACATAGAGATCGCCCAGTCGGCGAAAGTGGCGCCGATCCGGCAGATCGCAGAAAGGGTCGGCCTCTCCGCGCAGGACTTGATCCCCTATGGCCACGACAAGGCGAAGATCTCGGCGACGGCCCTTCAAGGCTTGAGCGCGCGCTCCGATGGTAAGCTCATTCTGGTCACCGCGATCAATCCGACACCGGCAGGTGAAGGGAAAACGACGACCACAGTAGGGCTTGGCGATAGCCTGCGCCACATCGGCAAGAATGCCATGATCTGCATCCGCGAGGCCTCGCTGGGGCCGTGTTTTGGCGTGAAGGGCGGGGCGGCAGGCGGGGGCTATGCCCAGGTTGTGCCCATGGAGTCCATGAA
>JBCBGD010000376.1:0-2132 GCA_038527085.1 Pseudomonadota bacterium
GCAACCGCGGCGACTTCCTCGGGCTTGCCGAACCGGCCAAGCGGCACCGACGACAGGATCTGCTCCGAGAACTGCTCAATCGATTCTTCATCCAGGCCCGTTCGGTTGAAGAAGTCGGTGCCAATCGGGCCAGGGCTGACAGCGTTGACGTTGATCTGGCGGCCAGACCATTCGCGCGCCAGCACTCGCACAACGGTGCGCAAGGCGCCTTTGGTGGAATTGTAAATCGATCCACCGGCCATGCCGAGATCCTGACCGATGGAGGTATTGAACACGACTTTTCCGCCATCCTTGATCAATGGCGAGAGCTTGCCCGCCTGAAGCAGTGGGCCGCGCACGTTCACATCATACTGCGCGTCGAACTCCTCGGCCGTGACCTGCTCGATCGGCACAAACCGGCCGAAACCTGCATTCAAGAATACAGCATCCAGCTGGCCGAATTTGGACTTTACCGCCTCTGCGATCGTGTCTGCGCTAGCCGGGTCAGCATTGTCGGCCTGGATCGTCAGCGCGCCGGGATGCTTGGCCGCGAAGTCGTCGAGCCGGTCCTGATTGGACCCCGTGACGGCGACATGCGCGCCTTCCTTGATCAGGCGTTCGGCTGTGGCGAGGCCAATGCCTGAGGTGCCGCCGGTGATGAGGACGGTCTTGCCATTGAAGCGTGACATGGTGGGTCTCCTTTGCGTCTGCTTCGATAACGCATGAGATGGGAGCGCGCTCCCTGGTGATCAGATGTGATCTGCCCATGTCGCCCATGCGCAATATGCATGGATCACTCTTCAGCCTCAGGAAACTCCGGCGCGCTGGGCATGCGCTCGGCGGCGGTGGCGAGCAGAAACCCCCAGATCTGCGTGTTCAGCGCCTTGGCTTCTGCGCTTTCGTCAGTCTCCACTTCGGCGTGCAGCGCGATCAGGCGTTCGGCCAGCTCATTACGCGCGCCTTGCAGGTCGCTGAGCTTCAGGCTGTCGGAAGAGATCTCCGCTGCCTCGATGTCGCCGCCGGCCGCGAGCAAGGCCTTCATACCATCGATCTCGCGCGACAGCCGATCGGCCGCCCCGTCCCAGGCCTCTCCAGCCATCACGGCCATGAGGCCCGAAAGCCCGGCCTTGCCGCTGGCATAGTGGCCCTCAAGCGCAGGTCCGACCTCGGTGACCAGGGTGCGCCCAATCCGGTCCAGGATCATGCCGATGTCGCTCATGCTGGCATCTCCACGCCAAATTTGGGGGCCAGTCGTGAGGCCAGGATCAGTTCGTGGGCCGCATGGGTGAACCAGCCGGACCAGGCCAGGATCGGGTCATCGTTCTCACCCTCTGCAAAGGCGCGCGCCGAGCTGATCCAGATGCCCATCGCCTTCACGCCGGCAAAGATGGACCACCATTCGAACGCCGCCGGATCGAAGCTGCAGCCCGATGCCTCTTGCCAGATCGCGATCGCTTCGGGCCAGGCCAGGAAGCCCGCAGCGCGTTCCGTGTCACCGCCGCACCAGAGCGGGTCTGTCGCCCAGGCGAGGTCCTCATATGGGTCTCCGATGTGGGCCATCTCCCAATCGAGGATTGCGGTCATGGCGCCTGCGCCATCGTGCAGGAAATTCCCGCTGCGATAGTCGCCATGGACAATGGAGAGGCGCTGGGCGGGCGGGGGCGGATTCGCGCGCAGCCAGCGGATCGCCGCTTCGGTGATCGGTTCAGGCCTGGCCTGATCCTTCGCGATCTCTTCCGCCCAGTAATCGAGTTCGCGCTGCCAGCAGGCCTCGGGCGCCGGTGTCTCGATCACCTTGGCAAGGGCCGATCCTTCGACCGGGCAAGCCGCGATTGTGCCGAGGTGGCGAAAGAACTGCTTCCCCATCGCTTCGCGGTGCGGCTCGATTGCATCGATCTTGAAGGGGTTCAGCGCTTCGCCGCCATCAATCCGCTCCATCAGGAAAAACGGCGCGCCGAGCGGTCCCGGATCGGTTTCCAGCGACAGTGCTTCAGGCACGGGAAGCCCGCCAAAGCCATGGACAGACTGGATGGCGGCAAACTCGATCTTGCGGTCGGTGTCGATCAGGCTGGCGGCAGGATCACGGCGCAGGATCAGGCCGCGCGCGTCACCCTCACCCTCGATGTCGATGGAATAGGTCTCCCGGCTCGCGC
>JBCBGD010000377.1:0-2104 GCA_038527085.1 Pseudomonadota bacterium
GTGTCGACAAGGCCGATCTTGGCCTGAAGCGCCTCGATTGCCAAGAGCGGTTTGGCTTCATTTGGGTGACTGCGGAGGCTGATGGGACGGTCGATCTGGACGCGCATTTCGGGGTGCTGGTGGAAGAGCTGGACGCGCTGGACATGGGCCAGATGTTTGTTGCCCACCAGGACGCCACGGTGCGCGACGCAAACTGGAAGATTCTCATCGAAGGCGGCATCGAGGCGTATCACTTCAAGGTCGCGCATCGCACCACGATCGGCCCGCACTTCGAGGACAATCTCTCCTCCTATCGCTGTTTCGGCCCGCATTTGCGCTCGATCCTGCCGCGCACAAGCATGGCGAAGCTGACAGAGGAAACGCGAGAGACCTGGCGCCTGCGCGACCATGCCCAGGTGCTTTACACGCTTTTTCCGTCCACGGCCCTGCTCGTGCAGCAGGACCACATCGCCTGGATCAGCCAGGAGCCGATCTCTGCGGGGCAAACGCGGGTGAGGGTCTCGACGCTGGCGCCCGCTGCCGAGGCAGACAAGGCCGATCATTGGGCGCGCAATCATGCCATCACCACAACAACGCTGGAGGAAGACTTCGAGGTCGGCGAGAGCGTCCAGTCGACGCTGGGGTCTGGTGCAAACACGCACATGCTGTTCGGCCGTTTCGAAGGCGCTCTGGATGCGTTCAACCAGACCGTCGAGGCGCATCTGGACGGGCCTGCGCCGCGCGCTGTGGCCGCGGAATGACCACCGACCAGGCGGCCATCGCGGCCCAGGCGGAGCTGCACCACCAGTATTTCCTGGGCTTGCAGCTGATGGTGGCGGTCGAAGAGTCTCGCCAGACCGTCTTTGACTGGATGTTCCGGCTCTTCCGTCGCCAGCATGAGGAGAAGTTCCTCTCAAGCTTTGAAAAGCTCGGCCTCGACGGGCTGCCGCCAGCGGTCGCCTGCGCGAAGTACCATGTCCTGTCGAACAGCATGGGCGGGGTCGCGGTCGAGTATATGCCCGAGAGCGACACCAAGGCCTGGGTGCGGTTTCGCTATCCGCGATGGATGTATGCCGGGCCGGCGATTTGCGGGATTCCCGTGGAGGCGAGCCGGGGTTTCCTGCACGGCTGGTACGCGCAAAACGGGGTCAGCCTTGGCAATCCGCGCCTCGGTTTTGTCTGCGTATCTGAAGATGTGACGGGGCAGTTTGGCCTGTGTGGTTACTTCAAGGAGTATGACCGCGACCTCGCAGGCGACGAGCGCCTCGTCTTCGCGCCGGATGTGCGCCCGCCGCCGTATGATCCCGCCGCCCAACCTGTGCCACCCGCTGCCGAGTGGAGCCAGGCGCGGCTCGCCAAGGCCAACCGGAACTATGCGGTGGAGTACATCCGCAATGGGATCAGCGCTCTTACTGAAGTCATCGGCCGCGAGCGTACACTCGAGTTGGCCAAGCGCGCCGCGAGGCTGACCGGGCTGCAGCAGTTTCCGGCCATGGCGTCATCGCTGGACGCTGTCGATGGCAGGCCGGAGGACGCCGGGCGGTTTCTTTGCGCAATCATGGCGGGCATGGGTGATACTTGTGAGATGGAAACCGCTGGCGATGGCTCCGTCTGCGTCGTCCAGTCGGGCTTGCGCATTGTGCGTGGTCTCGACGGGACCGACCGCGACGATCTACTCGCCTGCTGGATCGAGATCTGGCGCGGCGCGATCCACTCCCAGCGTGCTTTCATGGATGTGGCCTGCGAGACCGCGGCTGAGCAACTGACCTGGACAATCAAGCCGGCTGTTGACGGTTGAGGAGCCTCCTTAGCCGGGAGGCTCCCTGAGAGATCAGTTGCCGCCTTTCACGTCTTCTTCGCGGGCGATGGCGCGGTCTTCGTCATTGAAGTTGACCTCGGCTTCCTGGCCGGTGCCATAGTCACGCGCCTTGGCGCCGAGGCGCTGCATGGATTCCTGCATGGTGCCGGCGCTCATGCCCATCACCTTGCTCTGGGCCATGCCGACGCCTTCTGCGTCGTTGAACTGGCCGAAGTCAGCGCCGAGGAAGATCACTTCCCAGCCTTTTTCCTTCGCGCGGTCGAGGGCGGCCTTTGCGGTCTCGCGGGTGAACTCTTGCGAGGCGTT
>JBCBGD010000378.1:0-2100 GCA_038527085.1 Pseudomonadota bacterium
AATGGCTCTGGCAAGACGACCTTGCTTCAAACCCTGGCCGGAGCCTGGCCGCTGAAGTCAGGCGTCGCTTCGCTCGGCGGGCGCAGCATACATGACTGGCCAAGCGCCGACCGGGGCCGCCATGTGGGTTATGTGCCCCAGGACGTGGAACTGTTTCCGGGCACAGTGGCTGAGAACATCTCACGGTTCAGCAGCCAGGTGTCTGAGGGTCTCTTCGAAGCGGCGAAACAAGTCGGCGCCCATGAACTGATTCTCGGCCTGCCTGCAGGCTACGACACGCCTGTCGGCCCTGGCGGCGTTCACCTGTCGGCTGGCCAACGACAATTGATTGGCATGGCACGCGCCTTCTTCGGTGCGCCAACACTGATGCTGCTCGACGAGCCCACCGCCAATCTCGACGCAGAGGCCGCCGGACACGCCATTCGCGCGATACAATCGCGTGTCGGCACGGGGGCGGTCGCACTTGTCGCAACCCATGATCCACGACTGCTCGCTGGCGCAGACCTCGTCTTCAACGTCAACCGCGGCGCCATCGTTGCCCAACGTGTTGGTGAGCGCGAGGGGCAGGCATTTGAGAAAATCCGGGAGCTGAAGCGATGACCAAGTCTGAGACCACACCGCGCGATGGCCTTGTGCGCACCTCCGCTTTTGCCTGCGCGCTCGGGCTGGGTGGATTTCTCGCCTGGGCGGGTTTTGTGCCCCTGGAAGAGGGTGTCACGGCGGGCGGCAAGATCATCGTCGAGAATGACCGCCAGGTGGTGCAACACTTTGAAGGCGGTATCGTCGAGGCGATCCGTGTGCGTGAGGGGGACTTCGTCGAGGCCGGCGCTATCGTGGTGACCCTGCGCGAAACCGCGTCTCTTTCCAATCGCGACCAGCTCCAGACGCAGATTGCTGCTTTGGTTGCCAGGGAAGCACGACTTGAAGCCATGCTCGCGGGCTCCACGGCCCCGGACTTTTCGGGACTGGCAGCCTTTGATCTCGATCCAATCAATCGCCAATCCCTGGAGTCCGAAGAGCTAAACCTCTTCGACGCTGACAGCGCCTCGCTTCGGGCCGAGACCGCGATTCTCGAGCAGCGCGCCCTGGCGGCCCGGCGCACCGCAGCGTTGCGGGCAGAGCAGATCTCAGGCGCCGAGACCACACTGCAAGTCGCCACCGAAGAGCTATCGCGTTTCAGGACACTGCTCGATAGCCAGATGGTTCGGCGCGACCAGGTAACCCAGCTCGAACGGGAAGTTGCAGGTCTGCGCGCCGACATCGCGCGGCTGACCTCGGAGCGCGATGAGGCCGCCGCCTCCAGCCGCGACGCAGAGCGCCAGATCGAACAGATCCGAGCCGAACGCCGTCAGAGGGCGTCTTCAGAACTGCGCGATGCGCGCGCCGAACGCCTGGCCGCGCTTGAAAGCCTGAATGCGGCCCAGGACGTACTCGACAGATCTGTCATCGTTGCCCCCGTGTCAGGCGAGGTGCTCAACCTCACCCACACCACACCCGGCGCTGTAGTCCCCCCGGCAGAGACAATCATGGAGATAGTGCCACGTGAGCAGCGCGTGGTCGCGTCGGTGCGCGTGCGGCCAACGGATCGGGCAAGCGTCTATGAAGGCCAGACCGTCCGCACACAGATTTCGGCCTATCGCAGTTGGCAAACCCCGCGCCTGGAAGGCGAGGTCATGAGCTTGAGCGCCGACCTGAAGACCGACCCTGCCACCGGGGCCGATTTCTATGAGGCGCGGATCCTTCTTGCCACCGGCGGCTCAAGCGACGACGCGGCGCTCGAAATTACGCCGGGCATGCCCGTGGATGCGTTCATTTATTCCGGCCACAGCCGCACCACGCTCGACTATCTCTTTGCACCGCTCATGGAGTCCGTCTTCAAGGGTTTGAGGACGGGCTGATGGCGATCCGCATGGGACTTTTCGCGCTCCTGAGCGCGGCCCTGGCCGGTCAGGCCAGCGGCCAGTCGGCGCCGCCCGCCTGCGTAACGCTGGACGACGCCCTGCGCCTTTCGGTGCTCAACAGCCCCGAAGTCAATGCCGCTGAGGCTGACCGCGACCGGGCATTGGCAGACCTGACCGATGCACGGTCTATCAGTCGGCC
>JBCBGD010000379.1:0-2081 GCA_038527085.1 Pseudomonadota bacterium
TCTGCTACGCGACCACCAACCGCCAGGAGGCCGTCAAGGCCATGGCGGGCGAGGCCGACCTCGTGCTCGTCATCGGCGCGGAAACCTCGTCCAACTCCAAGCGCCTGGTCGATGTCGCCCTGCGCGCCGGCGCGCGAGCGGCTCACCTCATCGCCAGCGCCGAGAACATCGACTGGGCCTGGTTCGACGGCGTGGAAACGCTGGGCCTCACCGCAGGCGCAAGCGCGCCTGAAGACCTTGTCCAGGGCGTGATCACAGCGTGCGAAGCGCGCTTTGATGCGGCTGTCGAGGAAGTCACCGTCACCCGCGAAGACGTGGTGTTCAAACTGCCGCGCGTTTTGGCGTAGCGGCAGGATTTGGCCCTTCTTTGCCTTCGGCGGCTACATGTTGCGAGCGGCTTAAATCGCCATAAACCGGTCTCCCGTTTTTTCGATTGTAAGCAAAAGTGGACATCCGACTTAAGCTAGAAGACCAGGAAAGCGGGATGGAGCGACTGTGTCCTTTCAGCCTTCAAACCAATCCTAGCTTGAACGCTGATGCAGCACTCGCACGCAGCGCATCCTCGGCAGGGATAAAGTCGATGCCTAAAACCTCTCTCGCCTTGGCATTATTATAGGGGCGTCGTCGCCCGAGATTGGGAAGTAACGACTTCAGTGCCGGATTAGCCTCGGCGGCCAATTTGATCTGTTCGTCAGGGATTTCGGCGTCGGGCAAGTTTCGGTCCGGATAAGCCATCGCTAAAACAGCCCCGATTTCGCTTAGCCAAAGCGCTTCGTCTGAAACGATGAATCGCTCTCCCGCCGCTTCTGGGCGAAGCATCGATTCAATATGAGCTGCCGCGACATCGCGAACATCAACAATGGCCTGATGGATTCGCGGATAACCAGGCATCTTTCCGCTCAACGGGTGAACAACGGTGGCGAACGATGTGGAAACGTTCTCGCTTATCGCGGGCCCAAGAATGCCAACAGGGTTGATGACGGCGAGTTCTAAGCCTTTTGTATCACTTTCGACAAAGTCCCATGCAGCCCGTTCCGCGAGTGCCTTAGATTGAGCATAGAAAGACGCGCGCGCTGGGTCTTCTAATCTTGCCCAATGGGTTTCGTCATAACCCGCTGCCGGATGTTCATTCCAACCTGTATCTACGGCAGCAACAGACGAGGTCAGGACCACACGCTCTACCGCCGCGTCTCTCGAGGCTTTCAATACGCGAAGCGCGCCGTCTTTAGCTGGTCCTATTAGCTCTTCCGCGCTTTTGGGTTGGCTAGCTGGAAATGGGGAGGCCACGTGCTGTACAAACGCCACACCTTCGACCGCCTCCGCCCAACCTTCGTCGGACTTAAGATCGGCCAGAACGAAATCTATCGAGATTGGTTTACCCGCATAATCGCTGAGCGCTTGTTGTAGCACCACACCTTTTTCGAAGCTTCGCACCGTGCCTCGCACATCGAAACCTCGCTCTATGAGCTGCAATATCAGATGGGATGCAAGGAACCCGGTTGCACCTGTGACCAGTACTTTTGGCATGTCGTTGATCTTCCGCAGATGTCTTCTACCGAGCCCATCTTACATCAAGGAGTCGAAGCACAAACAAAACGATGCTTTGCTGTTCGAGAGCACAAGAAATCTGTATTCGAGCGGCCTAAACTCGCCCCATCTAAGACACTCAAACTCTGTAAGGATCCGTCCACTCTCGGCGATTTCTTGCCTCTAAGGCAAAGCAACGAGGTCGTCGCGCGACGATTTGGGACTTTGGTCGCCCCCTACCCCTCCAACCCCAGCCGCTCGAAGCCGGCGGTGACGAAGTCGAGGATGTGGCCGTGGGCGGTTTGCAGGTCTGTGGAGCGGCAGGCCCCGCCTGAGAGTTTGTCGAGCCGGCCCGTCTGGGCGAAGGTGAGCGTCAGCGCGCCCGACAGGCAGTGGTAGCCCCAGTAAAGCGCCTCTTCGTCGGCCTTTGGCAGGGCGCGCTTCAGGGCATCGATGAACTTGTCGACCATGGGGTTGAAGAAGCGTGACATCAGCTTGCCGCCCCATTCGGACGAATTGTTCACATAGGCGACGAGGGCGTAATAGCTGCGCCA
>JBCBGD010000380.1:0-2080 GCA_038527085.1 Pseudomonadota bacterium
GGCGAAGGCACCGCCGACCGGCGCGCGGTTGCGCGTCGAGATCGTGTGCGAGGCGCGCAAGAGCAAGGCAGCGCGCGGCCGAGTGCGCGCGAAGGCCGATGAGACGTCGCCAGCCTCCGCCTTCGAAGCCTGGAAGTCGCATATGGCTCCAGGCGCAACCATCACGTTAGCGGAGCGGGCAGAGGACTGGGCTCGCATCGATGGGGCCCTGGAAACAGCGCTTTTGCCCATGGTGACCTTGCCTGGTGGAGGGCGGTTGAGCGTGTCACGTACGCCTGCGCTCACCGCGCTCGATATCGATACGGCCGGGCGGCCAATGCGCGGACCGCGCGGCGAGGCGGCCACGAGCCTCAACATCGAGGCGGCGAAGGAAATGGCCCGCCAGATGGCGCTGCGGGGCCTTGGCGGGCTGGCTGTGCTCGATTGTGTGGCGCCCGTGCCGAAGCCGAGTGGAGGCGACATCAAGGCGGCGTTCCTTGCCGCCTTTCGCGACTTGAGCCCTCGCAAAGCCGCTGCCCTGGCACCATCGCCCTTTGGCCTGATGGAGGTGTCTCTGGCGTGGGCCGAGACACCGATCGACGAGGTTCTCGGCAATGGGGAAGGCGGGTTCTTGCCAGCCGCCGAGGCGCTCAGGGGTTTGAGGCTGCTGGAGCGACGCGTGAAGACTGCGCCTTGTGTCTCGGCGGGCTTGGCTCTGCCGAAAGCGGCCTATATGGCGGCAGATGAGAGGCCCGGCGGGATCGCGGCGATTGAAGCGCTCTACAGCACACAGCTTGGGCCGCGTGTGTCGCTGGAGATCAATCCAGACGAGCGAACGGAGGTAACCTGTTCATGAAAAAAGCGCTCTGCCCGGTCTGCGAGTCACGCCCTGTGGACGCTGAATATCGTCCCTTCTGTTCAAAGCGCTGCGCGGATGTGGACCTCTCGCGATGGCTGAAAGGCGCTTATGCCATCCCGGGGCGACCGGCTGATGATACCGAGGAAGCGCCCCCGCGCCGGGAAGATAGCGAAGGCTAGCGCTTCTCGAAGATGACGCTGAGATTATTGGCGGGCATCTCGATCACTTCTACGAGCTTAAGGCTGGCGCTTTGAGCAAGCGGCATGATCTCAAAGTCGAGATCTCGCACGCCCCAATCGCCATCCCGCCTCTTCAGGTCATCGCTGAACCTTGCATTTGACGGGGCAATCTCACCGGATCTCGCGAAGGGGCCGTAGAGCATCAGGCGGCCGCCGAGCTTGAGGTGGCGGCCTGCGCCGGCGAGTAGGCCCTCTGCTGCGGCGAAGGGTGCAATGTGGATCATGTTGGCGCAAAACATCGCCTGGACCGGCAAGTTTGCACCGGACGCAGGCCAGTCCGCAGCGGTCACATCTAGCAAGACCGGCTCGAGAAGATTGGTTGCCTCGCCCATATGGCTGCGCCAGGCCGCCTGGCTCGCAAGGCTCACAGGGTCAATGTCGGTGTACTGCCAGGCAATATCGGGCAGGACGCTGGCGATATGGGCACCGTGCTCGCCTGTTCCCGAAGCGATCTCGAGCACGGTGCCTGAAGCGGGCATGTGCTTGAGATACACATCGCGCACCACGTCCCGATTGCGTGCAATCGATGGCGAATGGCGCCGCCCGTCAGCTTCCTCGCTGCGCGCCTCGAGGGCTACAGGCTTTCCAAATTGCGACTTTGGATAAGCAGCGTTCTCGTCAGTCATGCCCGATCGCCGCCTCAAGCCCGCGGCGTGAACCGTTCGCGCAGCTCGGTTTTCAGGATCTTGCCATTCGCGTTGCGGGGCAGGGGCTGGTCCATCATCTGGATCTCGACCGGCACCTTGAAGGCGGCCAGGTGGCTCGCGACGTGGGCGCGCAGCTCCTCCTGGCTCACGCTAATCCCAGGCTTGACCTGCACAACGGCGCCAACTTCTTCGCCGAGCACTTTGTGCGGAATGCCCACAACGGCTGCGTCTACAATGGCCGGGTGGTCGTAGAGCGCGCTCTCCACCTCGATGCAGTAGACGTTCTCACCGCCTCTGATCAGCATGTCCTTGGCGCGGTCGACGAGGTAGAGGAAGTCTTCTTCGTCGATGCGGGC
>JBCBGD010000381.1:0-2077 GCA_038527085.1 Pseudomonadota bacterium
CTTGCGGTCCGTGTCGATCAGGCTGGCGGCGGGATCACGGCGCAAGATCAGGCCGCGCGGTTCACCCTCACTCTCGATGTCGATGGAATAGGTCTCCCGGCTCGCGCCGCCTGGAATGCGCGTGATCGCGGTGACGGTGACCGGCGCGCCACCCGCCAGCGTTTCGCTGTAATAGGCGGTGAACCTGTCTGCGAGCTCGGGATACTGGAGCGGTTCAGGCATCCAGCACGTCCTTCCAGCCGCTCGGCGCATGGGGGCCGAGGCAGAGCTGCTCGAGAATGCCAATGCCTTCGCTTTTCAGCCCGTCCGGGCCTTCATGCACGGCCTTCACGATCGCCTGAATGTGGAGGTTGTCTGGCTGTTGCCAGTCCAATTCGCCGGGCCGCAAGTCTTCACGCGTGATGACATCGTCGCCGCGCCAGGTGCCGTGGCCCATTGTGGTGTGGCCATAGCCGATGCCCTTCATCTGGAAGGTCGATAGCGGCTCGTAGGTCACCGTATGCGGTCGCCCCTGGCCATCCTCCACATGTAATTGGGCCTCCCCAGCCCGGCGCGTGTTCTGCGCCCAGGTCACGTCCATCTTCGGACGGTTGAGATGGGCAAGCTCTTCTCGCGCCGCCCCGTCCATGGCGAGCACGGACCGCGTGTTCCAGGCCCCGCCCTGGGCATCTTCATTGACGTGGAAGAAAAGCGACAGGTTGGGGAAATTCACAGGCGCCCAGAGCCAGTAGAATTGCGGCAGTTGCATCGGAACCAACGGCTGGGGATCACGCGCACCAATGGGACGCACGCCCCAGCTGCGGTCGCGCGTGCCGGGCCAGGCCTTGATGTCGTGCTCCTCGCCATCGGCCGACAGCGTACCCGTCCAGTGCCCGTTCTGGGTCATGCGCGTGCAATCGATCAGCATGCGCGGGCCCTGACGGTGGGTGAAGCGCGGCTCTTCGATCGGGAAATGACGGCCTGTGAATTCGACATCCAGGCTGAGACCCTCTGCCTCCCTCAGGCGCACATGGATGCGCTTGAGCGGCTCAACCACCTCGATAGACAGTGGGCCGACTTCGGTGCGCATGCGTTCCATGTTCAGCGCGCGCGAGACAAAGACGGATTTCTGCACGCCATCCTTCAGGATCGAAACCGCACCGTCCATGACATTCAAATGCGGATAGACCCCGAAGGCGCAGGCGAAGAACACATCCCCATCAGGGCTGTATCCATTGAAGAAAAACCGGTCGTAGAAATTCCGGTCAGAGCCGGCGAACGCCACCGGCTCAGGTGTCTGGTGGATCGGGTATTCGTCGCCCTCAGTCAGCATTGCAAATTGCCGGCGGCCCGGCCCTCCCTTGTGACGCGCCTCTTGGCGGGCGCGTTTCTGCGTGTACTTTGGCGGTGAACCCTGGCCTGATCAATGCATGGGCGGCCCGCCATGACGAAATCTCCAAGCCTTGAAGAACTCAAAGCGTTCTTCGCCGACGAATTCGACAGCGACACCACGCCTGACTTCACGGCCTTGGGCGACGGGACGGCGAGCGTGCGTCTGGAAATCACCAGCGCTCACCTTCGACCCGGGGGCTACGTGTCAGGACCCACGCAAATGTCGCTCGCTGACACCTCCACCTATGCGGCGATATTCACCCGCATGGGCATCGTGCCGATGGCCGTGACCACCAGCCTGAACATGAGCTTCCTTCGCCCCTTGATCACGCAGGTCGCCATCGCGGATGCGAAGCTGATCAAGCTCGGCCGAACGCTGGCGGTGGCCGAGGTGGGCATCCGTGGAGAGGGCTCGAGCGCCCCCGCAAGCCATGCTATCGTAACCTACGCACTACCCAGGGAGTGAGGGGATGGAACAGGCGAGAAGGGCGGCAGTCTGGATCAGTGCAGGATTTGCAGTCCTGTTTTCAGGCACACTGCTGATCTTGTTGGTGCCAAATCTCGCCACGATTTTTCCAGGGCGCGTGACCGAATTCAACACTTTGCTCATAGTCCTGACAGGAGCTGTTGGCCCCGCTGCACTCGCATATGGCATGTATCAACCCGAGGAAGAAAAGCTGCTTCCACAGACTTCGATGAATGCTTG
>JBCBGD010000382.1:0-2059 GCA_038527085.1 Pseudomonadota bacterium
GGCTGGGACCGGTCAACCGATCAAAACAGTCGGATGTCTGCACCGAGCCCTTACTGTGAATTTGATTTTTTCGCTGCGCGCACTCGCAGCACCAGAAATGCCGCAAGGGCGTAAAATTCCGCGCCGCCACGCAGCGCAAAGTTCGGCCATTCGCTGGCCGCGCAGCAATTCTCAGCCGGCCAATTTACAGGTCGCGGGACTTTGCTGCCTTTTAACACGCCCGCGCCAACGGCAGCTTTGCTTGCTATGAGGAACCTACTTCTTACGTCTTTGCAGGTCGCGGAGCGTGATTCCTTCTGTGATAGCTGCTATTGCCTCGCCAACACGACGTTGTTCTGTTGGAGAGGTCTTTGCAGAGAAGACGTGATTGGTGAACATCCGTTTCTTTCCAGCTGTAAGCTTATCCCATTGCGCCGATGCGGCATCGTCTGATTTCAAAGCCGCGTTCAAGGCGGTCGGCATATCGACGTGATCCTGGTCGTCCACCCTAAATCGCATTTCGCCCTCGTCGCCGACGTCCAGACCGGTATTGGCCTTGATGTCGGGCGAAACAATGAAGTAGCGCCTTCCGTCACCCACCGGCATCCATGCACCACGCACTGGGACGTCAGCGATTTCACCTTCCACCCGCAAGCGCGGGTAGGTCTGGAAGGGCAGTTCGGCCTCAAAACAGGGTGGCATGAATAGAACCTTGTAGGTAATCACCCGCGATTTGCCGACGCCATGCAGGGCAATCTCGCCGACAAATTCGTGGGTGAAGTAACTCATATGACTATCAGGCCGCCTGCTTGTTGTGCTCGTAGGGGTTTTCACCCTTCGGTGGGCGCCCGACGACGTCACCGTTCATGTCAAGATGCGGCGGCTCAGAGAACGCCTTTAGACCGGTAAGGTCTTTCCGGTGCATTTCTCGCGTCCATTTCGTGAGACCAGCAAACTTCCAGATCGCGTTGAATGGGCGCGGCAGTTCGTTGATGAAGTGAGCCAACACGCGTGTGCGCCCTTCGCCCAGGGAGCGAAGTTCAAAGGTCAGTTTCGGTTTATGAGGAGGTCCGGGCCCAACAAGTGTCAGGACCACTTCTTCGTTCTCTTGCAGGCGCACAACTTCCTGGTGGCCCACCCGTTTGCCTTTCGTGAAGAACACCGTTTTGGTGCCTGTTTCACCGTCCGCACCTTCGACAGTGCATGTAGATTTGGTCTCCTTCGGCCAAGCCGACCAACGCATCAGATGCTCTTGGAGGCGTATATCGTCATAGACCTGCTCAACCGGTGCACCGACTGTGATCTCTTCGGTGTACTCAACCCTGGTGGGCGCGAGTGCGGAAAGAAGGGCAATAAGGGCAACTAACCCGAGTACGATATAAAGCGCGATTTCCATTTCAGTCTCCACGGTTCTTGCGTTTCAAATCCAACTGAACGATGATCTATATCAAGTAACTTGAATGTCAAGCTAAATGGATTATGGCCGATGCAAACATCTGACGAAGCGACGCCTCAAGACCTCGTCGCGGCGTGCCGCAGATTGTACGCAAGTATTGATCGGCTCGACACGAAAGCCGCCAACGCCGTTGGCGTCAGCCGGAACGACCTGCGGTGCTTAAATATGCTCGCCGAAGCACCGGCTAAGCCAAGCAAGATCGCAGCCGAATTGGGATTGACCACCGGGTCCGTCACGACGTTGCTAGACCGTTTGGAAAAAGCAGACCTAGCAAGGCGTGAACGTGACCCGGACGACCGACGAGGGATCATTGTCCATCCGACACAATACCTGTTTGAGGCGCTTGGACCGATCTATTCGGGTGTCGCCAAAGAGATCGAACGGATCGCGGCAGAGTATTCAGAAGAAGAACGAAAGGCAGCGGTGACGCATCTCAATGACGCATCATCTGCATATGAGGTCGTTACATCGATCAATGATCGATAGCAGCCATTCGCGCTGCGTGCAGCATTTGTCAAAGTGGGCTCGTAGCCGCCGAGTGCCCCTGCAGCAATCCGCTTATCGGCGGCCTCCCGCAACCCGACATTCATGCGAGATGATAAAGTCGCTTGTCGGCGCGGTGCC
>JBCBGD010000383.1:0-2059 GCA_038527085.1 Pseudomonadota bacterium
CATGGAAGAGATCGTGGGTGTCGCGAAGGCGGTTGCCGAACCAGCGCAGCGTATCGTCGTGGTCATCGCCGTAGAACTTGTCGGACTCCTCAACGAGCCCCTGCGCCGAGAGCCCTTCGCGGCGCATGAAGCGAAGATAGGCCTGGCCGACACTGTCTTCCGGCAGGGCTTCAATCCAGGCATGATCATCCAGCAAGGGGGGCAGGTAGCGCCTCTCCGCCAGCCTCTGGGCGCCCTTCTCGGACGCGGCAAACTTTTCGAGAAGATTCAAAAGATTTCGGCCGTTCAGCGCCTCAATGATGTGGAACACCTGTTCGGTGTCTTCCTTATTAGCGATGAGTTTGCGCATACGCGTCATGGCCGTGAACGGCTTCAGCCGCGGAGCCTTGCGGTCAGGATGCAGATAAATCTCGGCGCTCATGGTTCTGTCTCCTCTGCACAGAAGATAACAGGCTCAAGGCCTCAAAACAATGACGCAGGCGTCAACTTTTCTGCACAAGTGTTGACCGCGAACGCCCAAGGATTAACCACTGAGGCCGCCCAAACCGCATCGGCGTCACTCAGCCATGGAAAGCGGCTGGGCAGGTGATAAGCCAAGCCAATCAAGAACGCCTGAAACGGGAGAGCCCGGGTGAAAAAGATCGAAGCCATCGTCAAACCCTTCAAACTCGACGACGTGAAAGAGGCTCTGCACGCGATTGGCCTGCAGGGCATGACCGTTGTGGAGGCCAAGGGCTTTGGTCGCCAGCGCGGCCACACGGAACTCTATCGCGGCGCGGAATACGTAGTCGATTTTCTTCCGAAGCTGAAAATTGAGCTGATTATCCCTGATGCGGATGTCGACAAGGCGATTACCGCCATTTCCGATGCGGCCAAAACCGGCAAGATCGGCGACGGCAAGATTTTCGTCTCGGACGTTTCAGATGCCGTCCGCATCCGGACCGGCGAGCGCGGTGATCTCGCACTCTGATCTAGCGCGAGCGCGAATATTGGACGGGGCCAGCGACCGCGCGCTGGCCGAAACCATGAAAGCCTGCAAGACATGCGGCTGAACACTTTCCCCAAACCAGACACGAAACGAGAGGGCTGAGGATGTCTGAAGACCTACTGAAAAGAATGAGCGAGGAGCAGATCGAATTTGTCGACCTGCGCTTCACCGACCCGAAAGGAAAGATGCAGCACGTCACCTTCGATAAATCGATGGTCGACGAGGACTTCTTTGCCGACGGCCAAATGTTCGACGGCTCGTCGATCTCCGGCTGGAAGGCGATCAATGAGTCCGACATGACGCTGATGCCGGACACGGACACGGCGATCATCGATCCGTTCTACCAGCAGAAGACCATGGCGATCTTCTGTGACATCCTGGATCCGCTCACGGGTCAGCCCTACGGCCGCGACCCGCGTACAACGGCGAAAAAGGCCGAGGCGTACCTGAAGTCCACGGGCGTCGGCACGACGGCCTATTTTGGCCCCGAGGCCGAGTTCTTCGTGTTCGACGATGTTCGCTGGAACACCGACGCTCACAAGACCGGATACGAGTTTGACTCGACCGAACTGCCCGCCAACACGGGCAAGGTGTATGAAGGCATCGGCAATATGGGCCACCGGCCTGGCCCCAAGGGCGGTTACTTCCCCGTGCCGCCTGTCGACTCAGAGCAGGATATGCGCTCTGAAATGCTCACCGTGATGGACGAGATCGGCCTCGAGCCGGAAAAGCACCACCACGAGGTTGCCCCCGCCCAGCACGAGCTTGGAATGAAGTTCGCCGAGCTGACGACGATGGCCGACAAGATGCAGCTGTATAAGTACGTGATCCACAATGTGGCCGCGTCCTATGGCAAGACCGCCACGTTCATGCCCAAGCCCTATTTCAACGACAACGGCTCGGGCATGCACGTCCACCAGTCGATCTGGAATGACGGCAAGCCACTGTTTGCTGGCGACCAGTATGCTGATCTCTCGGAGGTCTGCCTCCACTACATTGGTGGCATCATCAAGCATGCGCGTGCGCTGAACGCCCTGACCAATGCGTCCACCAACAGCTACAAGCGCCTGG
>JBCBGD010000384.1:0-2055 GCA_038527085.1 Pseudomonadota bacterium
TCCCTTCGTCTATCGGTTAGGACGCCAGGTTTTCAACCTGGAAAGAGGGGTTCGATTCCCCTAGGGAGTGCCATCGGCGCTGTTTTCACCACAGTTTAAGCATGATCGTGTTAGCCGCGTGACCTGACCAACAGGACACGCCGATGACCAACGATCCCGCCGCGCAACTTCGATTGACGCCCAGCCGCATGCTGAAGGACTGGCTGGCGGCGCAGGGTGTCAGCCTGGCGTTCACGACTTATCAGGCGGGTAAGCTGTTTTTTGTCGGCCTGGCGCCAAATGGCGAGTTGTCCGTGTTCGAGCGCACCTTTGCCCGCTCCATGGGGCTTGCTCACCAGGGACCTACGCTATGGCTGGCGACGCTTTATCAGCTCTGGCGGTTTGAGAACTTTCTTGAGCCCGGACAGAGCGAGCAGGGACACGATGCGGTGTTTGTGCCGCTCGAGGGGCGCACGACCGGCGATGTCGACATTCACGACGTCGTCATCGGCGGGGATGGCCGCCCGCGTTTTGTGGTGACCCGCTTCAATTGCATCGCAGAACTGGATGAGACCGCGAGTTTCCGGCCCGTCTGGCGCCCGCCTTTCATCGACAGGATCGCGGCAGAAGACCGTTGCCATCTCAACGGCGTCGCGTCCGAGGACGGCGCTCTGAAATACGCAACGGCGGTCGCGCCAACCAACATCGCCGAGGCCTGGAGAGACGGACGCCGCGACGGCGGGATCGTGATGTCTGTTGCTGACAACGAAATTGTAGCTTCCGGCCTCTCCATGCCCCATTCGCCAAGGCTGCATCGCGGCGAGCTCTACGCGCTGAACGCGGGCAGCGGCGAATTCGGCAAGATTGACCTTGATCGCGGCCAATTCGAGCCGATCGCCTTCTGCAGAGGTTTCCTCCGCGGCCTGGCGCTTGTTGGCGACTATGCCATCGTCGGTGCATCCCTGCCGCGCGGCGCCAGCGCGTTCGAGGGTCTGGTGCTCCAGGAACGGCTGGAGAAGGAAGGCGTCAGCGCAAAGTGCGCAATTTCCATCGTCAATCTCAAGACCGGCGACGTAGAGCACACGCTTCAGATCGACGGTGTTGTCCAGGAACTCTACGATGTTGCAGTCCTGCAGGGCATAAGAAACCCCAAGGCGCTGGGCTTCAGAACCCCTGAAATCCAGCACGCCCTGAAGCTGGCGAACGAGGCCTAGCTCGTCCGTGCACGGCAATTGTGTGCGAATTACCACCTTGCCAAAAATTTACAGTCATTCCTGATCGCCCCGCCGTGACAAACGCCGCCAGCAAGCTTAATCATTAGGTTGCTGGGGAATTTATGACTGATGACTCAACCCATGAAGGATGAGGTGGCTGAACAGCCCGACGCCGTGCGTGTGATCGGCCGCGTGAAGTGGTTCGATCAGGCGAAGGGCTATGGATTCGTGGTCAGCGAGTCCTCGCAAGGCGCGCCGATTGAAGAAGACATCCTTCTGCATGTCAGCAGCCTGAAGCAATACGGCGAAACCTACGCGGACGAAGAGGCGAAGATCGTCTGCGATGCAGTGAATCGCGAGCGCGGCTGGCAGGTGGTCCACATCATCGAGATGGACAAGCCCCGCGCCGCCATCGCCCGGGAAAACGGTGAGGCGCCAAAGCTGGAACCCGTCATCGTGAAATGGTTCAACCGGACCAAGGGATATGGCTTTGTGAACAGGGCGGGTGACACCGAGGATATTTTTATCCATGCGACCGTCCTGCGCCCTGCGGGCATTGAAGAAGCCGAGCCGGGACAGCGTCTGCTTGCGGTCGTTGTGAACGGGGCCAAGGGCGCGCACATTTCCCTCGTTCAGCTGCCATTTGACGACTGAGGTGGGCGTTGCACCTTCGAACTGGACAATGGCTATTGAGATGAGCGCGGCAGGCCGCTAAGCCGGTGTCATGATCCGATCTTTCTTCTTCGCGGCAGCCATGGTGTTCTTCGCCTGCCTGGTCAGCCAATCTGGTGCCATGGCTCAAGACGAAGCACAGCCCATGCTTGAAGCCTCTCCCCTGACGGTCGTTTCTGGCGACACCCGC
>JBCBGD010000385.1:0-2048 GCA_038527085.1 Pseudomonadota bacterium
GAGGCGGGCTGCATGACCCGGGCCTATGGCGAGATTGGCGGGCCGATCAGCCTGATCGACCAGACCGGAACGCGCGTCACCGAGGCCGACTTCAAGGGCCAGCACACGCTGGTCTTCTTCGGCTTTACCTACTGCCCCGACATCTGCCCTATGGCGCTTTACACGATGGGCCAGGCGATTGACGAATTGCCTGAAGACGTTGAGCCGCCACAGACCGTCCTGATCACGGTGGACCCGGAACGCGACACGCCCGAGGCGTTGGCGACGTATTTGTCCAACAATGCATTCCCCGACGGCGCCGTCGGGCTGACCGGCACGCCTGAGGAGATCAAGGCCGCCGCAGATGTCTTCAAGGCCGGATATGAGCGCATCGAGACGCCTGACAGCTTGGCGGGCTACACCATGGACCACACCTCCCTGATCTACCTTATGGACGAGGACTGGACCCTGAAGACCTTCTTCACCCACCAGGATGATGCGGCCAGCATGTCGCAATGCCTGGCCCAGCATCTGGACAGCTAGGGCGAACACAAGCGCCACCATCAGTGGAAATCCCGGCTTTTCGGAATGACGCGGACATTGCGCGGATGGCTGCCGCGCGGCTTGCGGTAGCTGCCCGGATCGGGCCGGCGCACCTCATCGGCATTGGCAAGGGCATGGCGCAGCGGATCGTCGGCTGGCAGCTTGGCGATGCGCTTGGCCAGGGATTGCCCCGTCCCGGGCAGGGGGCTGCGGACATGGTCGGCATGGGCCAGCGCCCCCGCGAAGGGATCGCCCTGGTGGTCTTCGCTGAGCAGGTCGAGATCGCCCGTGCGGTCGATCAGACGGTCGGCCACGATGTGGGTGACCCCGTCGGCGCGCTGGACCCGGCCTTCAATCGCCAGGATGCGCGCGCCCATCACCGTGGCGCGGTAGCGCTCCACCATCCGTTTCCACACCACGATGTTGGCGATGCCTGTCTCATCCTCAATTGTGACGAACACCACCCCGCCTGCTGAGCCAGGCTTCTGGCGGACAAGGACGACGCCCGCCGTGGTCACGCGCTGGCCCTCTGGCGCTGAGGTGGCCTCAGCCGTGGAAATGATCCGCGCGGCGCCATAGCGCTGGCGCAGGAAGGCCATGGGATGGTTCTTCAGCGACAGGCGCGTGGTCTGGTAATCCTGCACCACATGCTCGCTGGCGGGCATCTCCGGCAAACGCGTTTCGGCCTCGCGGCCCTGCTCGGCCACATCGGCGGCGGCAAACAGGGGCAGGGCAGTGTCCGGCGGGCTCGCGCGCACCTGCCAGAGGGCCGCGCGCCGGTCGAGACCCATGGAGCGGAACGCGTCCGCGGCGGCCAGAAGCTCGGCAGAGCGACGCATCAGCCCGGCCCGGCGGCGCAGTTCCTCGGGCGCGAAATAACCCTCCGCGCGCGCCTGGATCAGCTTTTCGGCCTCATCCTCGCGCAGGCCGTCCACCTGCCGCAATCCCAACCGCACGGCGAGGTAAGGCCCATCCTCTGCGGGCTCCAGCGTGTTGTCCCAGTCGGAATGGTTCACATCCACCCCGCGCACTTCAACGCCATGCTCGCGCGCATCGCGCACAATCTGGGCAGGTGCATAGAAGCCCATGGGCTGGCTGTTCAGGAGGGCCGCGCAGAACACGTCAGGATGGTGGCATTTCAGCCAGCTGGAAATATAGACGAGCAGGGCAAAGCTCGCCGCATGGCTTTCGGGGAAGCCATATTCGCCGAAGCCCTTGATCTGGTCGAAACAGCGCTTGGCGAAGTCTGGCTCGTAGCCGCGCGCGATCATCCGGTCGACCATCTTCTCCTCATAGTGGGAAATCGTGCCCACCTTCCGGAAGGTCGCCATGGCCCGGCGCAGGCCATTGGCCTCCTCGGGGGAGAATTTCGCCGCGTCCATGGCGATCTGCATGGCCTGTTCCTGGAACAGCGGCACGCCGAGGGTCCGTCCGAGAATGTTCTCCAGCTCCTTGGGATGGCCATGCTCGATGCTCGGCCGCGGATAGCTGATGCGCTCCTTGCCCTGTCGGCGCCGGAGATAGGG
>JBCBGD010000386.1:0-2046 GCA_038527085.1 Pseudomonadota bacterium
GATTCAATCCGGACCAAAGGCGTTCTGCAAGCCATCCTTGTGCGTCCTGATCCGAAGAAATCAGGTGGCTACCAGATCGTTGCGGGCGAGCGGAGATGGCGCGCGGCGAAGCGCGCTGGGCTGGAGACCATCCCCGCTGTCATCAAGGATATGGATGAGCTCGAGCTCCTTGAGATCGGGATCATTGAGAATGTCCAGCGCCAGGATCTCAACCCCATGGAAGAGGCAGAGGCTTATGGGGCGCTCATGAAGCGGTTCGGCCGTACACAGGAAGGACTCGCCGAAAGCGTCGGTAAGAGCCGTGCCCATATCGCGAACACGATCCGCCTGCTCAAATTGCCCGAGCCGGTGAGGGAAATGGTGCGGGAGCAAAAGCTGTCGGCCGGGCACGCGCGGGCCATTATCGTGGCGCCAGATCCCGAATCCGCCGCTGAAACGATCGTTAACCGGGGATTAAGCGTTCGAGAGGCTGAGACTCTTGTGCGCAAGATGAAGGACGAGGACGTCCTTGAAACCAAATCAGCCGTGGCCGCTCTCGCCAACGAGAAGGATGTCGACACCGCCGCTTTGGAGGCCGACCTGACGCGCACACTCGGCCTCGCGGTCGATATCAGGCACAAAGCGAATGGCGGGGAGCTGCGGATCAAGTACCGCGATCTGGAACAGCTGGACGATGTTTGCCGGCGCCTTACGGCGAAACGCGGAAGCTGACCTCAGCGCGCCGCCGCCACTGCGGCGAGCCTCAAAATGTCCATCACGAGGTGCCGGGTTGTGGCGCCTGCCATGGTACCTGACAGTTTTGCATCGCTCTCGCATTCATGGATCCTGGCCAGCAATCGCATCAGCATCGCCGGGTTCCATGTTCGCATTGCAGCGCGGAAATCCGGCCATTGATCCCGCCACACGGGGGGACGAAGGCGCATGGCGCTGTTGGCGTCGGACACGCCCTGGGCATGGGCCGCAATCAGTTTCTCAGTTTCGCGTTGCAGGCCGCGCAGGATGGAAATCGGCGACGTACCGGCGGCTTCGAGCCGTTCCAACTCTGCCAGTGCCGAGCGCGCATCGCCTTTCAGGGCGGCCGTGACAAGCACCTGCTGGGCGACATCCACGCCTGACGCCGATATCGCCCTGATATCGTCAGCCGTGATTGCACGTCCAAGACCTCGTCCGAAAAGCGCGAGTTTTTCGACTTCCGAGCGTACAAGCCGCCTGTCATTCGGCAGCGCTGCCAGCAGAACGCCTATCGCGTCATCTTCGATTGTAATATTTTCGTCAGACAGAGCGCCTCGCACACGTGTTTCTACGTCGGCCTCGCTATCCTCGAACAATTGGATCGCGGCGGAAAACTGCGCGGCCTCGGCGGTCTTGCGCAGTTTTGAGGTCTTCTTGAGAGATCCGGCGGTGATGATCAGCCGCGTTTCGAACCTGCCAGGCGCGCCCTCGCCCATCTCGATCGCCTGGACCAGGTGGCGGGATTGTTTTTCGCTCGTCAGCCTGATCGCCGCAATCCGCTGATCGCCGAGAAGGGAGCGCGCTTCCATCGTGTCAAAGAAAGTCGCTGGCGATTTTGACAGGTCGTCTTCTGTTATGACGAGGCGCTCAACAGGTTGGCCCTGGCTCCAGGCGCTTATCAGGCTGTTCGCTGCGTCTGAGGCCACGCCGTCATCTTCGCAGAAGATAAGCGCACACCAGATCTTTGGATCGGGTTTTTTCAGGAAGCCTTCGGCTGAAGCGCCGGACACTTTCATGTCTCAGGCGACATCTCAAGGATCAGCGTGTCGACAATCTTCCGGGCCAGGAGCTTTGCCGCCTGTTGCCTTGCCTCGGTCTGATTGGTGATGTCCTCCAGCACCGGGTCGGGAAGGTTGACAGACACCTGCGCCATCTCTCTTCCCGACTTGGCGTCATCTCCAAGATCGACAACGTAATCGGCGGTCAGGCGCAAAGTGGCCCGGAAGGTCGAGCCGTCAGAGCGAAACCCCGTATTGATCACCGTCTCCTTCAGAGAAACGACCATCGTTGCGCCAGCCGGCGCGCCCGGCAGAC
>JBCBGD010000387.1:0-2042 GCA_038527085.1 Pseudomonadota bacterium
GGTGGAGCACCCAGCGCTCGAGGCCAGGCATGTCCTCCGCAGGCAGGGCTTCGCTTTCGCTAAAGCCCGCCGTCGCGCCCAGCAGGTATTTCAGCGTGTTGCGCAAGCGGCGGTATGTGTCGGCGGTGCGCTTGAGGATCTCTTTCGAGATGCGCAAGTCTTCGGTGAAGTCGGCGCTGGCCGCCCAGATGCGCAGGATCTCGATGCCGTACTGCTTTTGTATTTCCTGGGGCTCCACCGTGTTGCCGATCGATTTCGACATCTTCTTGCCGTCAGCGTCCACGATGAAGCCATGCGTCAGCACTTCGCGGTAAGGCGCCATACCGCGCGTCGCGCAGCACTCGAGCAGCGAGGATTGGAACCAGCCGCGGTGCTGGTCCGAGCCTTCAAGATAAAGGTTCACCCGGCCCGTGCGCTCATCGATGATGCCGCGTTTGCGCAGGGCGAAGGCGTGGGTCGTGCCGGAGTCGAACCAGACGTCGAGCACGTCGGTGACCTTTTCCCAGTCCTCAGCGTTTGCCTCATTGCCGAGGAATTCCGCAGACGGCGTGTCGAACCAGGCTTCGACACCGCGCGCGGCGATGGCGGCCTTAATCCGTTCGTTGACGGCCTCGGCCTGCTCGCGCGGCAGGGCGGCGGTGTGGGGTCGGCCATCCTTGTTCACGAAGATGGTCAAAGGCACGCCCCAGTTGCGCTGGCGACTGACCAGCCAATCAGGGCGATCCGCGACCATGGCTTCCAGCCGGTTGCGCCCCGTGGCGGGGAAAAACTCCACGTCCTTCAGCGCGTCCATCACCAGTTCGCGCAGGGGCGCGGAGCCATCGCTACCGGGCTGGTCCATGGCGATGAACCATTGGGGAGTCGCGCGGCGGATCACAGGCGCCTTGGAGCGCCAGGAGTGCGCATCGCGGATCGTAGTCATGCCCCGCGCGAGCAGGTTTCCGCTCTCGGCCAGCGCCTTGATCACCTCATCATTGGCCTTGCCCGCCTGGCCGCGCTTCTTGCCAGACGTACGCACGATATCGAGGCCGCGGAAACGTTCTGGCACCTCATCTGTGTAGCAGCCATCGGCATCCACGATGTCTCGAACTCGACGGTCCAGTTGTTCACCATCCCAAAAATTTGGTTCTTGCTCCCTAAATTGCCGGAGGGTGACATCGTAGAATTGGCAGAAATTCTTCCACGCAAGATAATCGTCTTCACCATGCGCAGGAGCAGTGTGTACGAAGCCCGTTCCTGCGTCATCCGTTACATGGTCTGCGTCGATTAAAGGGATCCGGTGTTGGAAGAACAGGCCTAGCTCATGAAGCGGATGTTTGCAGGACATCAGCTTCAACCTGTCAGCAGGAACTGCCGCCATTCGTCGGAACGACTTAACCTTAGCGGCGTCCAAAACCTCATTAGCTAATGAGTCGGCTAGAACTAGGAACTCGCCAACTGTTGCGTAGGGCTTAAATCCAAACTCTTGTTCCGTCGCGACTTCGACTACTTCATAGAGACCGTATGAGATTGCTCCATTGAAACATACCGCCTGATTTGCCGGAATCGTCCAAGGCGTTGTTGTCCAAATCAGTATAGAGGCTTTGTTTAGCGCGACGTCGAGACTGTCCACTAAGGGCATCTCTGCGCCGGGTTTCAGGTAGGCAGCACTTTTGCCGCCGTCGCGAACAGGAAACTTTACCCAGATCACGGGAACCTTCCGGTCGTGGTATTCCACCTCCGCCTCGGCGAGCGCTGTGCGCTCCACGGGGCTCCACATCACAGGCTTGGCCCCGCGCACGAGGCGACCGCTCATGGCCACGTCCAGGAACTCGCCGACGATCTCGGCCTCGCTTCCGAAATCCATCGTCAGGTAAGGATCATCCCACTCTCCCTCGATGCCGAGGGCGCGGAACTCGCTCGCCTGCACGTCCACCCATTGGGCCGCGTATTCGCGGCAACGCGCGCGAAACTCGGCCGGGTCCACATCATCCTTGGTGCGCCCTTTGCCGCGAAACTCTTCTTCCACCTTCCATTCGATGGGCAGGCCGTGGCAGTCCCAG
>JBCBGD010000388.1:0-2040 GCA_038527085.1 Pseudomonadota bacterium
CGGCAAGATCGCCTCGAAGCTACGGGACCAGGGCGCAAAGGCGCTGCTGGTAGCGGGCGACACCTTCCGCGCCGCGGCCATCGAACAGCTCACCGTCTGGGGTGAGCGGGCGGGCATACCTGTGCTGTCAAAGCCCACGGGCGCTGATGCGGCAGGGCTTGTCTATGAGGCGGTGGAGAAGGCCCAGCGCGAGGATCTCGACCTTGTCCTGGTCGACACGGCAGGCCGGCTGCAGAACAAGTCAGAATTGATGGCCGAGCTCGCAAAGATCATCCGCGTGACGCGCAAGCTCGACCCCGACGCGCCCCATGACGTGATCCTCGTGCTCGACGCCACGGTGGGCCAGAACGCGCTCAGCCAGGTCGAAGCCTTCCGCCACACCGCCGGCGTCACCGGCCTCGTCATGACCAAGCTCGACGGCACCGCCAAGGGCGGCGTGCTGGTCGCCATCGCCGACAAACACGACTTGCCGATCCATTTTGTGGGGGTGGGGGAGAAGGCCGAAGACCTCCAGCCCTTCAGCGCAGAAGCGTTTGCCCAGGCGCTGGTGGGGGCGACTTAGCTGGTCAGTGTGAACTGGGACAGTGATCCTGGGGAAACGATTTCAGACAGAGGCGGGCCACGGCAGTGGTTTGATCCAACAAAACAGGGTATCACCATCGCCATGGACGATATGAAATCAGACCCAGACTTGGACGTGTTTCTCGCTCCCGCCGCACCCGATCAGGAGATCGATCCTGAACACCGGGCCTGGATAGATGATGAAATCGCCAAAACGCTTGAGAAAAAGCGCCGCGGCGAATTGGGGTACACGCCCCTTGATGAGGCTCGAAAGCGGTTCGGCCTCTAAATGCATGTGGTGCTGAGCGATGATGCCCTCGCAGACTTGGCGGGCCTTCGCTCATATCTGGAGCCGCGCAGTCCATCGGGATGCACAAACGTCCTGACGGCTATTTTCACACTGCTGGATCATTTGGAGCAGTTTCCACTGCTCGGTCGGTTTGGGCGCGTGGATGGCACACGCGAATTGCGGGTTCCCCGGTATCCGCTCCCGTTCGAACGTCCCTACACTCCGACCCATGGACACGCGCGACTACTACGCCCTTGAGCTGGGCTGGCGGCTGGTGGGGATGACCCTCACCGCGCTCACAGCCCTGCCCGGCCTCGCCACGGGCTTCCTCTGCAGCCGGGACTGGGCGCGTGCCTTCCGCGAGCTGCGCCATGCCGAACAGGTCGCCCGCCGCCTGATCATCGCCGAAGCGGGGCGCCTCATCGCAGCGGGTGAGATTGCCGTGAAACCGCACGCCCCATCCTCCGCAGATACCTGCGAAGGCAGGTATCCAGGGCCGAAAGACGACGCCGGGCATGCCCTTCAATCGGCGCAAACACCAGTCCATGGACCCCTGCCTTCGCAGGGGTCTGCGGAATAAGTTGGGGAAACAGCCTTGAGCGCGATCCATCGCCGAGCCGAAGGCGAAGGGGGATCAAACAAGAATGCCTTACATATGGATCACGCGCCCATAGGCATCCAGCACGCTCTCATGCATCATTTCGCTGAGCGTCGGGTGGGGGAAGATGGTGTGCATCAAGTCTTCTTCGGTGAGCTCGGCCTCGCGCGCGATCACATAGCCCTGGATCAGCTCGGTCACCTCCGCGCCGATCATGTGCGCGCCGAGAAGCTCGCCGGTCTTGGCGTCGAACACGGTCTTCACCATGCCGTCGCCCGCGCCCAGCGCAATCGCCTTGCCGTTGCCCACAAACGGGAATTTTCCGACTTTCACCTCATGGCCCGCTTCCTTCGCCGCGGCCTCGGTCATGCCAACGCTGGCGACCTGGGGGTGGGAGTAGGTGCAGCCGGGCACGTTTGAGGCATCAAACGGGTGGGTCTCGTTCGCGCCTGCGATGCCTTCCACGCACATGATGCCCTCATGGGAGGCCTTGTGGGCGAGCCAGGGCGGGCCGGTGAGGTCGCCAATCGCATAGAGGCCCGGCACGCCGGTGCGCCCGAAGCCGTCGACCGTCACATGGGTCTTCTCCACC
>JBCBGD010000389.1:0-2026 GCA_038527085.1 Pseudomonadota bacterium
AAAGGACGGCAGGACCAACAGTCGATCGACGTAGCCCTCGACCTCCGATCCGCGGACCGCGCGGCCTGTCTTTGGGGAGACATGGGTAAGACCATCATTGGCACCTGTGACCGCGCAGTGATCCAGATCGAGGCCAAACCCAAGCGTTGAGAGCAGTCCAAGTTCCCAACGGGCATAGAGCGCCGGCCAAAGGGCAGCGTCATCGAGTGAATCGAGAACAATCTCCGTGGCGTGGTAGATGGCGGATCCTGCCTCATCACCCTCATCGACGACGCCGCGCACCATTGCGGCGATGGCGGAAATAGCCAGCAAGGCTAAAGGTGAATCAAGTAGGCGGGAGGCGCGTTCGCGCGTTGCTTCGGCGACATCGAACCTGCCGAGTTGGTCTTCCAATCGTCCCGTCCAGCTTAGCGCAACCGTATTTCCGGGCTCGAATTGCCCGCGCTTTCGCCGGGACGCTCCGCCATAAGTGAGCCCTGACCGGCGCCCTCTGGAGGCTGTGAGCACATCGAGGATCAGTCCGCTTTCGCCAAAGCGGCGACCGCCGAGCACTATGCCTTCATCGTTCCAGTTCATCTAGCACGCGCTATGGGATCAGACGTCGAAGTCGAGCCCAAGACCTTCATATCGCTCACGCTTTTCTTGCCATTTCGGATCGACTTTTACGAAAAGGAAGAGGTGCACTTTCTGGCCTAGGACTTCCGCCAGCGTTTCGCGGGCGCTTTGGCCGATTTCGCGAACGACGCGGCCGCCCTTTCCCAGCACCATGGCTTTGTGATTTTCGCGCCCTACGATGATCACCTGCTGGACACGGACAGAGCCGTCCTTGCGTTCCTCCCAGTCCTCAGTCTCAACGGTCAGCTGGTACGGCAACTCCTGATGGAGTCGCAGCATGAGTTTTTCGCGTGTAATCTCGGCGGCCATCACGCGCATCGGCAAGTCTGCAGCCTGCTCTGGCGGATACAGCGCTGTGCCGGGCGGCATCCGCTCAGCGATCAGTTCAATCAGCGCCCCGATGCCCTCACCATTTTCTGCGGAAATCGGGACGATCTCATCGTAGACGCCAATCTCGCTGAATTCTGAGATCAGAGGCAATATTTCGGCGTGGTCGAACAAATCGACCTTGTTGAGCGCGAGGATGGCTCGGCGCCCCTGAGACTTCAGCGTTTCAGAGACCCTTTTGTCATCTTCCTTTGACTTGATCTGCGCCGGCGATGGCGACGCGGCAATCCAAGCAGCAGCATCGACGAGGTGTACCAAGCAGTCCGCATCATCCGCTCCGGCCCAGGCCGATTGCACCATGGCGCGGTCAAGCCGAGATCGCGCGGAGAAAATACCCGGCGTGTCGAGCAGGACGATCTGCGCATCACCATGATGGGCGATGCCGCGAACGGGGAACCGTGTGGTCTGTACCTTGTGCGTGACGATTGCCACTTTGGTGCCGACCAGACGGTTCACCAGCGTGGACTTTCCCGCATTGGGAGCACCGATAATCGCGGCAAAGCCTGCACGTTTGATGTCTTGTTCAGAGGTCATGTTCTGCCGGAGCTACAATACTGAGAAGCTTTTGCGCTGCGGCACGTTCCGCATTCTGCTTCGAGGTTTCATTTGCGGTTTGGGTCAGGTCATCGCCAATGGTCACTTCGACCACAAAGCTTGGTGCATGGTCAGGTCCTGAGCGCTTCAGGGTCTTGTAGCGAGGCAGTGGACGTCCGTGGGCCTGGGCCCATTCCTGCAGCAAGCTCTTGGGGTCCTTCAGTCGAGAGGGCTGCGCCGTTAGCTGTGGCGCAAAAGCTTTCTCGATAAATGCCCGCGCCATGGTCAGGCCACTGTCGAGGTAGATGGCCGCGATCACAGATTCGCAGAGATCGCCGAGTGTCGTGTCGCGATCCTGGCCACCTTGGGCGATCTCGTAAGACGACATGAGGACGTATTTCCCAAGACCGAGATGGCGTGCCGCCTGAGCGCAAGCGCGCTTGTTGACCAGTCGGTTCAGGCGCGGCGCAAGGGCACCTTCTCGCTCTGT
>JBCBGD010000390.1:0-2019 GCA_038527085.1 Pseudomonadota bacterium
GTCGGCGCCAACTTCGGAGGACAGCTCGGAATATTCCCCGGACAGAGACGCCTGCACGCTGAGCTTGGGCGAGACACTTCGAGAATGGGTGAGGCTCACCTCATAGCGGTTTTCTTCCACCAGGGTCGGGACGGCGCGGTCATCCAGTGTTTCGCCGCAATCGGCCTCGGCCAGGAAAAAACTGCTGCCTGCGTCGAGGCGGTTATAGGCGCTCTCGACCGCCAGCTGCCAGCTGCGGCCCTCGGTCCAGGAGATGTCGAACTCGGCCCGGCCGATGGATTCATTCTCGATGAAGTCATCGTCCAGCCGCACCCCGCCGAGAAAGTCTCCGGTGGTGTTGTCGATCTCCCGCACCCTGGCGCGAAAGCGGCTGTCCTCGTGGCGGTGCAGGCCGATCAGTTTCAGCGTCCCGTCCAAAATCGGGACCGCATAGTCGCCGCTGATCTCGGCGTTCCACTCATCCTCTCCGCTCTCAAAGCGCCGGAAGAGGGGATCGGCCGACCCATCGAAGCGCGTGCGTACGCCCCGCAGGCGGCGGTTGAAATTGAAGACGGCATAAGATGCGTTGAGATTGGCTTCATGGCCATTTGGCGGGGTCCAGGTCAGGCCAGCCGAGCCTTCCAGATAGTGCTCATAGCCTTCGAGGTCTTCATCACGGCGCTCGACCACGTTCAGGAACGGATCGGTGATGAATTCGGGCCCAGCATTGCCGAAGCGATTCTCATCGCTCTCGATGCCGACTTGCCAGGCGAGATTGCCCGTCTCGCCATTGAGGGACAGGCTGGCATCGCCCCAGCGTGGCTCCAGCCGCTCGCGGATACGTCCCCGCCAGGCCCAGACGCCGGACAGCTCTCCGCCTGTGGTGATCACATTGATCACCTGGCCCGAGAGGCCCGGAATGCCGAGCGAGGCGGCGTCGACGAGTTCGAGCCGTTCAACGCGGGCAACGGAAATCCTGTCGAGCACGTCGAGGCTGTCAGTGGATTTGCCCGAAATCCTCTGGCCATTGATCAGGACATTGCCGCTGGCCTGGCCGAGGCCTCGCCCACCCCCGCCAGAGCCTTCGATCGAGAAGCCGGGCACTTCGCGCACGAGGTCAAGCGCCGTGCGCGGCGAGAACCTCGCAAAATCTTCAGGTGTGAAAACACTTGCCGCGCTGGCGGTTTCTGGTGATTGGGCATGGCTTGAAAAGGCGGTGAAGGCAGCAAGCGCTGTCAGGCAGGCCAGTTTCTTGGGCATGAAATTCCCTCCGGATCTGTGCGCCTACCCGGGGCCTATGGAGCCCAATGCGACTGAGACTGCAACGCAATTCTGAAGAAAATCCACAGGAATGTCTACAACTGTGGTCGGTATGTCACGCGCTCGCCGCTTTTACCCTTCATGAAGTGATTGAAGTGCAGACTTCATGCGAATTTGGAAGGAATTGCCATGAAACGGGTCGCGGTTGTGTATGGGGGCTGGTCGTCAGAGCGCGACATCTCCATCAGCTCCGGCACCCAGATGGCCCGCGCCGCCCGCGCAGCCGGCTATGACGTTATCGAGATCGACGCAACGCGCCAGCTCGCCCGCCAGGTCGAAGACGCTGCGCCGGACGTGATTTTGAACGGCCTGCATGGCCCCTGGGGCGAGGATGGCTGCGTCCAGGGCCTGTTTGAGGTCATGGGCGTGCCTTACTCCCATTCCGGCGTTGCCAGTTCTGCGGTGGCCATGGACAAGCGCAAGTCTAAGGCGGTGTATGCCCAGTGCGGTATGGACATCGCAAAGGACGTGGCCTGCACCCGCGCCGAGGCAGCGGCCAAGCACCTGCTGGAGCCGCCATATGTGGTCAAACCCATCGCAGAGGGCTCCAGCTTTGGCGTGGTGATCGTGCGCGAAGGCGCCAACGCTCCGCCACGCCACTTGCTCAATGACGACTGGGCCTATGGCGACAACCTTATGGCCGAGGAATTCATCCCTGGTCGTGATTTCCGTGACAGCCAGCGCGCGATCGCCCATGACGCCGACAGACAGTTCCCTACC
>JBCBGD010000391.1:0-2006 GCA_038527085.1 Pseudomonadota bacterium
CCTTTGGCCATAGCGGACATCGGGAGGGACACAGATGATCCGGCATTCAAGTTGGCTGGCCCTTGCGGCGAGTGCGGTGCTTGTGGCCGCGTGTGGTGGAAACGACCCGGAAGCGAGTGCAGCCGCGCCACCCGGCGAAACGAACGAAGCCAGCGTTTCATTGGCCGAGGAGACGGTTGAGGGCACCGAAACTACCCCCGTATCCAGTGATGCTTCGGATGACCTTGACGTCGGATTGGATCAAGGCACTGAGCCCGCCGCAGAAGAAGCTCCCGAAAATACCTCAAATGAGGACACGCCTGAAGCTCCTCCGCAGGCTGAAGTGCAGGAACCGGATGAAGACCCAAGTGAAGAACCGACTGAAGCGGCGTCCACCGATGGCGCGGAAAGCATCATGGTCGTCTTTGACGGCTCTGGCTCCATGTGGGGCCAGATTGACGGGCGCGCCAAGATCGAGATCGCCCGCGAAGCGCTCGGCGACCTCCTAACCGGCCTGCCTGAAGCCTCACCGACCGGATTGATGGCCTATGGCCACCGCCGCGAGGGCGACTGCGAGGACATCGAAGTGCTTCAGACGCCGCAGATGAGCGGCGCTGAGGCCATTCTCACCGCAGCGGGCAATATCGTTCCGCGCGGCAAGACGCCATTGTCCGCAGCCGTAGAAGAGGCCGCCGAACTTCTGTCGTTTCAGGACACGCCCGCCACAGTGGTGTTGATCACCGACGGAATCGAGACCTGCAATGTCGACCCCTGCGCCTTGGGAGAAAGTCTTGAGTCCCGCGGCGTCAACTTCACCGCGCATATCATCGGTTTCGGCCTGTCAGAGCAGGAAGGGCGCCAGGTCGCCTGCCTCGCCCAGGAAACCGGTGGGCAGTACATCCAGGCGTCCGACGCGGGTGAACTCTCCGACGCGATGGAGCAAGTCGCCGAAGCGGTGGAAGAACCGGTCGCAGAAGAGGTCGAACTTCAGACGGCCGAAATCTCTGCGCCCGATACGGTCGAAATCGGCCACGCGTTTGATGTCGATTGGGTTGGTCCGGAAACACCTGTGCGGTATGACTATGTTGACCTGGTTGAGGCCGACTATGACCGCACCAGCCGGTCCCTGAGTTCATCATATGCCTCCAATGGGCCGCCCGTCACCTTGCGCGCGCCCGCCGAGCCCGGCGTCTACAAGGTGCGCTATGTCTGGCTCGGCACAGGCAACCGCACCGTGATCGCCGAGCAAACGATTGATGTGACCGATGCTGAGGCCGCGATCTTCGCGCCGGAGCGTGTGGGCATTGGCAAGCGTTTTGAGATGACCTGGCGCGGGCCGAACAATCGTAACGACTACATTGACCTTGTCCCACCGGACCAGACCGCGACAAATACTCAGGTGACCTATGCGTACACAAAGAATGGCGAGGTTCTGGAGATGACCGCGCCGGGTACGCCCGGGGACTATCAACTTCGCTATGTGACGGTTGGGTCTGGCGGAGAACGCGTCCTCACCAGCGTGCCGATCACGGTCGAGGACATCCGCGCCGAAGTTGCCTTCAATCCAAATGTGGAAATCGGGTCGACGCTGGACGTCAACTGGACCGGGCCGGATACGCGCAACGACTACATCGACATTGTCGAGCGCGGATTCGAGCGCACCAACACCCAGCTTTCCTACCGCTACACCCGCGATGGCAACCCTGCCGAATTAAGCCTTCCGACCGAGGCGGGTGAATACGATGTTCGCTACATTCTGGCGAGCACGAGCGATGGCGAGCGCATTCTGGCCACCGCGCCGCTCACACTGACGGAAACTTCAGTCAGCCTGAACTTCCCAGCCGACGTCCAGGTGGGCGATGCGTTCGAGGTCGAGTGGACCGGCCCTGCAGCGCGCAACGACTATATCGACATCGTCGAGCGCGGGTTCGAGCCCACCAATACGCAGATAGCCTATGCCTACACACGCAATGGCAGTCCGGCCGAATTGCGCCTGCCCGGCCAGCCAGGGGAGTATGATGTGCGTT
>JBCBGD010000392.1:0-2004 GCA_038527085.1 Pseudomonadota bacterium
GACTGGGAGCCGCAAAAGCTCTATCGGCGGCGTTTTGGCGATTCCGAAAAGGCTGACTGGTTCTGCATAGTCGGGATATTCGGCCTGCAACTCGGGGATCGTGTCCGAAAAACGCTCGCCCGCGTCGTGGCGCGTGTGCCACTCCATTGTGCAAATGGTATTGCAGAACCAGTCAGCCTTTTCGGAATCGCCAAAACGCCGCCGATAGAGCTTTTGCGGCTCCCAGTCGACGACGACGTTTCCCAGGTCAAATAAGACGATGGTATGGTGCATTCAGGCCCCGTTAACCGTAGCCTGCGTTCACATTCCGCTCAGCCTTGCTTTGCCTTAAAGCGAGGGTCGGTCTTGTTGATGACATACGTCTTGCCACGACGGCGCACGACCTTGCAGTCGCGGTGACGTGTCTTCAGGGCCTTCAGGGAGGATCTGACTTTCATGGGTCCGCCTCGGGAGTGTAAGTGTGTCGCCAGTCTGGCAAAGGCGGCGAGGTAGCGTGAAGGGCTTGGCACTGTCAAGGTGCTGGCCGTGGTTGGAGGCATAAGGGATGCGAGAAATGCCAATCTATCTTCGAAAGTCCGCACGCTGGACCGTATTTGCCGGTCTCGCCGCCATTCTCGGCGCCTGTGCAGCCGGCCCATACACCCCGCCCGGACCAGGCCCGGTATCGGGCCCGATTGGCGATCGCGGCGGGAACGGGTCTTCAGCCGACCCAACCGCGCCATACACCCCATCAGGCAACGCGGCCATGGACGCCTGGCGCGTGAGTTTTGCGGCCCGCGCGAGCGCTCAGGGGCGCGACGGCGAAGCAATTCGATCGATCCTTGAGGGCATCAGCCCGCTGGATATTTATCTCGGCACCAACGTGCAGACCCAGTCAGCGATTTCCGAGCAGGCCGAGTTCGCCAAACCCATCTGGGAATATCTGCGCACGGCCGTCACAGCAACGCGGATCGACCGGGGCCGCGACCGGGCGGTATCGCTCGATCCAATCTTCGATCAGCTCGAAGGGGCCTATGGCGTGAACCGTGACGCGCTTCTCGCCATCTGGGGCATGGAGACAAACTTCGGCTCCTACATGGGCGATTTCGATGCGCCAAACACGCTAGCCAATATGGCGGTCGAGGGACGCCGCAAGCGGTTTGCCGAGCGCGAACTGATCGCCCTGATGAAAATCCTTGAGTCTGGCGCGGCAGAGCGGGACCAGCTAATCTCCGGCTGGGCTGGCGCCATGGGGCATACCCAGTTCATGCCCACAACCTTCCTGGCCCATGCAGAGGACTTCACGGGCGACGGCAAGATCGACCTTTGGGACAATCCTGAAGACGCCCTCGCCTCGGCTGCGAACTACCTATCTGTGTCAGGCTTCGAATATGACCAGCCCTGGGGATTGGAAGTGACGCTGCCAGCGGGCTTCGACTACAGCCTTGCAGATGGTCAGGACCGGCGCATCGGCAGCTGGCAGGCCCAGGGCGTGACCATTGTTGACGGCGTACGCGGCGCCGCGCTGAACGAGAGCAAATTCGCCGAGCTATGGGTGCCGGCGGGGCACCGCGGCCCAAAATTCCTGCTGTTCAAGAATTTCGATGTGTTCAAGACCTACAACAGGGCGGATAGCTATGCGCTCGCGGTCGGACTCTTGTCAGATGAGATCGCGGGCCGTCCGCCGCTCCAGGCGTCCTGGCCGACCGACCTGCAACCGCTCAGCATCGACCAGGTCAAGCAACTCCAGGCGGGTCTCAATTCCATGGGGTTCGACGCCGGACCCGTCGACGGCATCCCAGGTCGCGGCACGAAAGGGGCGCTGCGCCGCTTCCAGGTGGCCAGCGGCTTTATCGCTGACGGCTTCCCGACGACCGAAATGCTGTCCTACGTCCTGTCAGCTGCAGGCTAGCCGAGCGGCGACAGGGTCATGAAGTGGCTGAAGGGGTGCTCCGAATAGCGTGCAAACGGCTCGCAAGGCGCAAATCCGAACTGCGCATACAGCGCCCGTGACGCGGCAAAGGG
>JBCBGD010000393.1:0-1999 GCA_038527085.1 Pseudomonadota bacterium
TCAGTGCTGTACGCGTTGCGGCAACAATAACGAGATCACCCTGTTCCAGGGCCACATCTTCGAAAGGCGGGAGGATGGCCCGTTCACCGCGCTGGATCACTCGAACGGTGAAGTCGGGGAGCTCCTTGAACATGCCAGCGACCGGCTTGCGGCCAATCAGGAAGTGATCCTTCCCCAACTCGATCTGGGCGACAAACTGCTTCCCACTGGACGTGATGATGTTTTCATCGAGGCCGCTTCGCGCTGGCAAGAGAAGATTCGAGAACAGCAAGAGATAGAGAAAGCCCACGCCGGCCAGCATCAGTCCCACAGGTGTCTGGGCGAAAAAGCCAAGTTCAACCTGCTCAATGCGCAGGTAGGTCTCTGCTGCGAGCAAGTTGGTCGACGTCCCGATCAGCGTCGTCATCCCAGCAAAGATACTGGCAAAGCTGAGCGGGATCATCAGCTTTGAGGGTGAGCCCTTCATGTGCTGGGCTATCGCGCTCATGACCGGCAAGAACATGATCACCACCGGCGTATTGTTGATAAAGGCCGAGATGATGAACACTGTTCCGAACGTTGCCACTAGCGTTAGCCGCGGCGACCGCGAATATGCGTTGAGCATGCTTCGCGTGGGGCCTTCCATAGCGCCTGTCTGAAAGAGGCCCTGACCCACCACCAGCAAGGCCATGATGGTGATGAGGGCTGGATTGCCAAAGCCGGAAAGCAGCTGGCTTGCGCGAACGCTTTGGCCAGTCACATCCGTGGCGCCGGGCAGGATGAACAACACCAAGAGCGACGCAATGATCCCGATCGACACCAGCTCCATCGACCATTTGTCGGAGGCATAAAGGCCAATGGAAACAAGAACGATTGCCAGGCTCGCGAGCATAGGCCAGTAGGTGAAAAGCTCTGAAATCGCTAAAGTCTCCGCAGGGCAAATTCACGCAAGTGATGCGCGACTATTCTGCGACTTGCAAGATGAGTGTAACCCGGCGGTTAGCCGCAAGGTGAGGCTCTTCGGCGCGGAGGGGCTGTGTATCGGCAAGGCCCAAAACACCTTCGATCCGAGTGGCCGAAAGGCCCGAGGCCACCAGATGACGGCGAGCTGCATCTGCCCTCATCAAAGACAGCGTCCAGTTGTCCATGTCAGCGTCCCGGGCCGGGAAGGCGTCTGTGTGGCCTTCTATGGTGAGCGGCCACGTGCCTCCAGCGAGAATCTCGGCCAGCGATTCGATCGCATTCTCGCCAGCGCGTGTAAGGCTGGCCCTTCCTGATTCAAACATGAACTCTCCCGGCTGATCCATGACATCGATGCGGACCGTGTTGCTGACGGCGACCGTGGAGAGGTTTTTTCGATGTGGAAGCAATAGGGAGGTCTGACGCAATCGATCGGCAAGAAGAGCGCTTGGCGGTGCAGACGCGTCAAAAGCCGGTGATGCCGCGACATCCTCATCGCCCCTGAAATACCCCGCAAGCCCTGAACGGCTGTCTTCAGGAACATCGTTGACGAGCCAAAGCACTAAAAACAGGGCAACAAGCGCCGTCAGGAAGTCCGCATATGCGAGCTTCCAATTGCCCGTTTGACGGGCCGGCGCGCTGGGCATTCTGCCCTTGGTGCGCCGATAGGCGTCTGCGAGTGCCATACCGGGTCCTGATCTTTCTGATCGGTGAGGTACGGCTATCACGGCGTGGTTGAGATCGATTGAGGCTGGGCAGGAAGTTTTCCGTTAAATTCGATCTATTCTGCTAGCGTGGGTGTGAAACGAATATTTGGAGACGACGGTATGGCGCGAGTGGCGTTTTTGGGACTGGGCGCGATGGGCGCGCCTATGGCGGGACATTTGGCCAAGAGGGGCCACACCGTCGCCGTCTGGAACAGGACACAGAGCAGGGCTGAGCGCTGGGTTGAAACTTACAAAGGGCAGTTTGAAACTGAACCGGCCGCTGCAGTGTTTGGGAAGGAATTCGTGTTCCTTTGCCTCGGCGATGATCCTGATGTCCTGTCTGTGTTTGAAAC
>JBCBGD010000394.1:0-1992 GCA_038527085.1 Pseudomonadota bacterium
CGACGGCGTATCTCGAGCTGGCTGGCGACGTTATCGGTGGGCACTTCCTTGCCCGCAGCGCGCTGGAATCGCGCACCGAGAATGGCAGGCTGCGCGGCACCATGCTCGCCCTGGCAGGCTTCTTCGCAGAGACCTCTCTGGCCGAAGCGCCGGGCCGCGTGGCAGGCATCACCGAGGGCGGCAAGCCGATGCTGGAGGGCAGCGAAGCGCTGTTCGGCCTGGGCAGCGCGTAAACCATTCCGCTGCCCGCGAACGCCCACCACAGCGCGAAAACACCGGACCTTACACACCTGACACAATAAAAACTGTGCAGCTTTCTGGACTTTGTTAAGCCTGTGCGGGCAAGGTTGCTCCCATGGAATTCGACGCCAACCTCGAGATTCTCATGGCCGCGCTGGTGCCTCCACCAGGCCATGTCCGCGAGATTGAGGAAGGCCACGACCCGTCCGGCGATTTCACTTTCGAAATGGACATCGAGATCAGTGTGCCCGTGGGCGGGCGCCAGATCGACGTATTGGCCCGCGCCCCGCTGGAAACCTCGGGCAGCGCGCCGCTTGAAAGCCAGCCCGACACGATGATCGCCCAACGGCTGGTTTCTGCTGAAGAAGTGCTCGGCGGCGCGATCACCGAAGCGGTCGCGGACCTGAACGTGCATCCGATTTCGGCGGTTGGCCGCGTCACCGCCGTCTTCGGCGGCAGGGTGCGCTACTGCACAGGCACCGTGGTGGCCGAGCGCGTCGTGCTGACCGCCGCCCACTGCGCCTATGCGCGCACAAATGCGATGACCGGCCAGGGTGCGTTCGCTGACTGGATTGTCTTCCAGCCGCAATACCTTGCAGGCGAAGCGGCCGGAAAATGGGGCGGTGAAGCGGCCTATGTCCCCTCAGGCTGGGCCTCACCCACCCCTGGCACAACGCCCGGCCACTATGACGTCGCCCTGATCCGCCTCGACGCGCCGATTGCCCACCGCACGGGCACCGCGGGCGTGCTTGCCAATGCCGATCCGGAAGGCCCGTTCACCAGCCTCGGCTATCCGCGCAAGTCCACAGACGATTTCGAGTTCGACGGGCGCTTCCTCTACGCCACCACGGGCGAGCGCGTGAATGACCGTTCCTTCGGCGTCATCAAGGCCGAAAATGGCCTCACCGAGGGCTCTTCGGGCGGGCCCTGGTTTACTACAGAGACCGGCGAGATGCGCGTGGCGGGCATCAACTCGACCAAGCCCGTCAACGCCGACGACCACACCTGGTCGCCCAAATTCGGCGAAGCCTTCCAGCGCCTGATCGCCCGCGCCCTGGCGGACCTGACCGGGGTCTAGGCCGGCCACCCGGCCTTCTAATTCCGAGCCATCCAATCCGACCGGGTTGCGAGCGTCTTTATGCTCTCAGCCATGGACGAGAAACACGCCATCACCCTTGAGCGCGGCTGGGCCCTCGTGGCCTCGGTGCTGGAACACCTGGCGCGCCTGCCGGGCTTCGCGGCGGGGCTGATCCCGGCGACCGTCTGGCGCGCGGCTTGGCGGGACCTGCGCCTGGCCGAAGCGGCCGCGCGCCGCATGATCATCGTGCTCTCCCACACATCCCCGCGCCCTGAGCGACCAGCCTGCCCGCAAGACGCGCCTGAGGCCACACCCCCAGCCAAGACACGAAAAACCCAGCACCGCGAACGCCGTGCGCTGTTCAATCTTTCGGACCGCCCGCTCAATCCTTTTGCAGGCCTCGGCCTTGGTGAGGGCCCCTCCGCGCCGATCCTCCCAAACGAAGGGGCGCGCTGCGCCGATGGCCTCAAGGTCCGGATGGCCGCGTTGAAGGCCCTGTTGGACGATCCCGCTTCCGCCGCGGCGCGCTATGTGCGCCTCCGCGACTGGCCGCGCACCCCTGCCTCTCAGTCCGGCCGCCGCCCGCGGCTAAGGCCCGGCCATCCGCCTGGCTATGACCGCCGCAAATGGGCCGATTGGGACATGGACATCCTGATGGAGGTCCACAATGCCGC
>JBCBGD010000395.1:0-1983 GCA_038527085.1 Pseudomonadota bacterium
TGTGCTGGTGATCACAGGCAAGGGCCGTGGCGGCGAAGGGGTGCTGCGCCGCAACTTCCTGGAGTGGTTATCGAGCGGGCGCGCCAGTCCGCATGTCTCGGGCTATGCGCCCGCCCATGCCCGCCACGGTGGCGGCGGGGCTTTTTATGTCTTTCTTAGACGGCTCTAGCCGAGCACTTCGCCCAGGAATTGCCTGAAGCTGGCCCAGCTGCGTTTGTCTGCGTCCGCATCATAGACTGTGCCCATGTCGGGATTGTTTGCGCCGGGGGTCGTGAAGGCGTGCATGGCCGTTCCGAAAGCATATAGCTGCCAGTCTGCCTTGGCTGCGTCCATCTCCTGCGACAGGGCCATGACGTCTTCCGGCTTGGCCATCGGGTCCTGCCAGCCATGATAGGCGATAACCTTCGCGTCGATCGTGTAGCCCGATATGTTGGTCGGCGCGCCAAACAGACCGTGAAAACTGGCAACGCCTGAAACGTCCATGCCAGCCCGGGCCATGTCCAGAACGCAGAGGCCACCGAAACAAAAACCCGCTGCTGCGCGCGCGGTAGTGTCCACGCCTTCAAGCGTCTTCGCGTGCTCGACGGCCCCGTTCAGGCGGGCTTGCAGTTCCGCGCGGTCGTTCACCAGCGGCATCATGAGCTTTTCGTTTTCTTCCGGACTGGAGCCGCGCTTGCCGACGCCGTACACGTCGATCGCAAAGGCGGCGTAGCCGAGCTCGGCGGCGATCCTGTCGGCCTTGCCGCGCTCGTAGTCCGAAAGCCCGCCCCAGGCGTGCGACACCAAAACGACCTTTGCCGCAGGACCGTCCGGCCGGGCCACATACCCCTCATAGGCCGCGCCGTTGACGGTGTATTCGATGGTCTCTGTGGTGATGCCCATAGTTTGGTCCTCCAGTTTGGCAGAAGTTTCACGTTTTCATGCACAAGAAGTGTGTCAGAGGCCACTGGAATCGAACGGCCAACGTCGCTAAGCCCATGGGGGGCTCGGGCAGGATTGAAATCAGGCGCACATGCTCGCTCTCAAGACTCTTTCCAAGGCGTATCGCGGCAAGCCCGCCGTCGACAAACTGTCCCTGACGGTCGGCAAGGGCGAAGTGCTCGGCTTTCTCGGACCGAATGGTGCAGGCAAGTCGACCACCATGCGCATGATTGCGGGCGTGATGCTGCCCGATGAGGGCGACGCCACCATCGCAGGCCACTCCATCGTTTCAGACCGGCGCGCGGCTCAGGCTGCGCTCGGATACTTGCCGGAAGGCGCACCGCTTTATGGCGATATGACGCCTTTGCAGTTTCTGGCATTTCTCGCGACGGCCCGCGACTTGCCCAAGGAAAATCGCGGCGACCTGATCGACAAGGCCATCGCCGATGCGCGGATTTCCGAGGTGGCCAGCAAGCAGATCTCGGCCCTGTCGAAGGGCTATCGCCGCCGCGTTGGGCTGGCGGGCGCCATCTTGCACGATCCGCCCGTACTTGTCCTGGATGAGCCGATGGACGGGTTGGATCCCAACCAGAAGCGAGCCGTGCGCGCATTGATCGCCCGAATGGCGCCTGAAAAGGCGATCCTGATCTCGACCCACACGCTGGAAGACGTGCCGGTGCTGTGCTCGCGCGTGGCGATCATCGACCGGGGCCGCATAGTCGCCGATGCGACTCCTGAAGAGCTTGCTGGAGATCGCTCGCTTGAAGCGGCATTCACCGAACTGACCGACCAAAGCGAGGCCGCGGCCTGATGCTGGAGCGTCTGACCATGCCTTTCCGCGGCCTGCGCGCAGCGTTTTCCCGCGAGCTGAGAGCGTATTTCGCTGCGCCGGTGGCTTACGTCTTCATCACCGTATTTCTCGTGGCGCTGGGTCTCTTCACCTGGGAAGGCGCGCGATTTTTCGAGACAGGCAGCGTCGACCTCGCGCCTTTCTTCACCTGGCACCCCTGGCTCTACATGGTGTTCTTGCCGGCCTTGGCGATGCGCCTCTGGGCGGATGAA
>JBCBGD010000396.1:0-1975 GCA_038527085.1 Pseudomonadota bacterium
ATCGATATTCGCGGCGAAGTCTTCATGTCCAAGACCGAGTTCGAAGCGCTGAATGCACGTGAAGCCGCCGCTGGCGGCAAGCTCTACGCTAATCCGAGGAACGCCGCGGCCGGCAGTTTGCGCCAGAAGGACGCCGAGATCACGCGCTCGCGCGCGCTCGATTTCTTCGCCTATGCCTGGGCAGGCGCCAATGCGCCCATCGCCGAGACTCAATTCGACGCCGTCGCGGCCTTTGCCGAATGGGGCTTCCGCATCAACCCCCTGTTCACGCGCCATGACAGTGTCGAGGGCCTTCTGGAAGCCTACCGCGAGATCGAGGCGGCGCGCAGCGACCTTGTCTACGACATCGACGGTGTCGTCTACAAGATCGACCGGCTCGACTGGCAGGCGAGGCTTGGTCTCCAGGCCCGTGCGCCGCGCTGGGCGATCGCGCACAAGTTCCCCGCCGATCGGGCCGCAACGACACTTGAAGGCATAGATATCCAAGTGGGGCGCACGGGTAGCCTCACGCCCGTTGCGCGGCTGACGCCTGTCACGGTCGGCGGTGTGGTTGTCTCGAACGCGACCTTGCACAATGAAGATGAGATCGAACGCCTGGATGTGCGCGTTGGGGACCGGGTGGAGATCCAGCGCGCCGGCGATGTGATCCCCCAGGTTCTGCGCGTGCTCGACCCCGACCGCGATGGCAGGGCAGAGCCCTACGAATTCCCTCGGCAATGTCCCGTTTGCCAGTCCGATGCCGTGCGCGAAGTCGACGACAAGGGCGTGGCCGATGTCAGGCGGCGCTGCACCGGCGGCCTGATCTGCGCGGCGCAGCGGCTCGAACGGCTCAAGCATTTCGTATCGCGCAAGGGGCTCGATATTGAGGGGCTCGGCACGAAACAGTTGGAGATGTTTGTGGAGGCCGGTGTGATCTCCGGCCCGCAGGACATCTTCCAGCTGGAGGCAAAGATCGCCGGGGCGGGTCGCCCGCCTTTGTCGGAATGGGAAGGATTTGGCGAGACGTCAGCCGCCAAACTGATCGCGGCAATCGACGCACGTCGGCGCGTGCCGTTCGCCCGCTTTCTCAATGCGCTCGGTATTCGGCATGTGGGCGAGATCAGCTCCGGCCTGTTCGCGCGCACTTTCATCGAATGGGATGCGTTCTGGTGGGTCGTGACCGCCGCAGCCGAAGGCGGGGAAGGCAGCGCGGCGTGGGACGAACTTGTCGCCATCGATGGCCTTGGCGCATCTGCGGCGGGCGCGCTAACCGATTTCGCCCGCGAAGATCACAATCGCGACATGCTCGCAGCCCTGCTCGCAGAGATCGACATCCTTCCGGCCGAGGCGGCGGCCACCGACAGCCCCGTGGCTGGAAAGACCGTCGTGTTCACCGGAACGCTTGAGGAGATGACCCGGGACGAGGCCAAGGCCCGCGCCACCGCGCTCGGTGCCAAGGTATCTGGCTCTGTGTCTGGCAAGACAGACATTCTCGTCGCCGGGCCCGGCGCAGGATCGAAGCTGAAAAAGGCGCAGGATCTCGGCGTGCAGGTGCTTAGCGAGGCAGACTGGCTCGCTTTAATCGACGTCGCCTAGAGCGGCGCGCAGGCTGCCTCTAGCCAGGCCTTCACTTCGCCGTCCACTTGCGGGCCGATGATGTCCAGCACCTTCGCGTGGTAGTCATCCACCCAGGCGTTCTCGTCAGGAGACAGCATCGACACTTCGATCAACTCGCGCGCCAGCGGTGCCCAGGTGAGATTCTCGAAGCCCAACATCGGCCTGTCACCGCCATCGATCTTGGATGCTTCGGTGACGTATTGCAGGTTCTCGATCCGGATGCCGTAGGCGCCTTCCTTGTAAAAACCTGGCTCGTTCGAGACGATCATGCCCGGCTTTAGCGGAACGCTGTTCCAGGCTTTGGCGATGCGTTGCGGACCTTCGTGAACGCCAAGATAGACGCCGACGCCGTGGCCCGTGCCATGATCGTAGTCGAGGC
>JBCBGD010000397.1:0-1973 GCA_038527085.1 Pseudomonadota bacterium
CTTCGGCCTGATCCCAAACCGGCTCTGGGTCACCCAGCGTGATTTCAGGCATCTGAGATCGAAAGGACCTCTGAAGGCGGAGGCCGCGAAAGGCACCGCAGGCTTCGACATCTCGCTCGCGGGTGATGCTACATCAGACCACTTGAGCGTATTGCGACCCGTACTGGCGCGCGCGCTGGCCGATCTCGGACCTGTACACATTGACGGCGCAGGTCTGGGCACTTTCGACACGAGCTTTGCGGGCCTGTTGAACCTGCTTGAAGTCCGCCTCACCGACCAGGGTCGTGCGCTTTCAATTGACGGCCTGTCGGCCCCACACCACGACATCCTCACCAGGATGAATCTTGCACCGCCGCGCGATCTGAAAGGCGCGATCGGCGAGCCCCATGACAGTTTGACCCAAGGAGTTCCCGCCCAATGAACATCTACTACGAGAATGACGCCGATCTTTCCTTGATCCAGTCGAAGAAGATTGCCGTGATCGGATACGGCTCCCAGGGCCATGCCCACGTGCTCAATGCACGCGACAGCGGCGTGAAGGATGTCGTGGTCGGCCTGCAGGAAACCTCCGCGAGCCGCGCAAAGGCCGAAGCCGAGGGCTTGAAGGTCATGACCCCCGCAGAGGCCACCAAATGGGCCGATGTGGTGATGATCCTGGTGCCCGATGAGAAGCAGGCGGTGCTCTGGGCCAATGAGATCGAGCCCCATGTGCGCGACGGCCAGCACATCATGTTCGGCCATGGTTTCAACGTTCACTACAATCTGATCCGCCCGCCAGCCGGCGTCGACGTGTCCTTGTCAGCGCCGAAAGGCCCCGGCCACACGCTGCGCGCCCAGTATCAGATGGGCTTTGGCCTGCCTGGCCTGGTTGCCATACACCAGGATGCCACCGGAACAGCAAAAGACGTGGCGCTGTCCTACTCCAAGGCCATCGGCAACACCCGCGCCGGGGTAATCGAAACGAGCTTCAAGGAAGAGACCGAGACCGACCTCTTCGGTGAGCAAGCCGTGCTGTGCGGCGGCATCGTCGAGCTCATCAAGGCCGGTTACGAGACTCTGGTCGAGGCAGGCTACAGCAAGGAAATGGCCTATTTCGAGTGCCTGCACGAGACCAAGCTGATCGTTGACCTCATCTATGAAGGCGGCATCGCCAACATGAACTACTCGATCTCCAATACAGCCGAGTATGGCGAGTATGTCTCGGGTCCACGCGTGATTGCGGAAGAGAGCAAGAAGGCGATGAAGGCGGTCCTTGAGGATATTCAGTCCGGCAAGTTCGCCCGTGATTGGGTGCTGGAAAACCAGGCCGGCGCGCCGAGTTTCCACGCCACCCGCGCCCGCATGAATGCCCATGACATTGAGGAAGTGGGCGAGAAACTGCGCGGCATGATGCACTGGGCGCAGAATGACCGTCTGGTCGACAAGTCGCGCAATTAGGCGCCGTGTCTCAGCCTTCCGGCCGCATTTGGTTCCCCGGAAATCCGTGGCCGGACGGCCATGCCCTGAAGGATGTGGAGCTTTGGGGCATCCTGTCGGGGGAAGGCCATCCCTGGGCCAAGCCGGGGCTGTATCTTCATCTCTGCATCCGGTCGCAAGACTATGATGCAGAGATGAGTGAGGCCGAGCGCGATGCGGCCTATGACGGTGAGAGCGAGGAGATTGATCAGGGAATCGACCGCAGCAGCTGGCAGTCCTACATCGTTTGGGGCAACTACCATGCTTGCCGCATCGAGACGAATGTCGGGCCCCGCCTTGGCAGTAACGGCGAACCTTTCGACTTGGCCTGGCTCGACGGAAAACATTTCGCCCTCGACCCAATCGATCCCGATGCCGAGTTCATCGACTTCGATTCCCAGGCTTTTCACTGCTACATCCTCGGCCATGATGCGGTCGCAGGCCATGATCTGCGGTTCAAGGCCAGTGGCGCGCCGGGTCATTTTGACTTCAATTGGACCGGCAAAGTGGCGCTCGCC
>JBCBGD010000398.1:0-1970 GCA_038527085.1 Pseudomonadota bacterium
GATGGCGCACCGCCATAGCTGACCGCGGCGATGGACGAGAGGTCGTATTTGTCCCTGTCGGGATGCTCGAGGATCTGCCAGGCGATGGCGGGCACACCGCCGACAGCGGTGATCTTCTCGTGTTCGATGATCGGCAGCGCCTTGTCGGCGTCCCATTTGTACATGGAGACGATCTTGTTGCCCTGCAGCAGGGCCGGAATGAGGATCGCGAAAGCCCCTGTCGCGTGGAAGAACGGTATCGCAAGCAGTGTGGAGCGCTGCTCATTCGGGTCGGGCTCGGGGGGCTGCTCCCCACGGCGCAGGAACATGCGCGCCTGGCAGGTCATTGAATTGAACATGTTGGAGACGATGGCCCGATGGGTTGCCAGCGCGCCTTTGGGCCGGCCTGTCGTGCCGGACGTGTACATGATCGTGGCATCGCTGTCGGGGCCGATGTCGGCGTCGGGTAGCCCGATCTCTGGCAAGGATGCCCAGCCGCTGGGCTCTCCGATGTAGGCTTCCATGGGCGTGACGCGTGGATCGGGGCGTTCTTCCTCGCTGTCGCGGGCAATCACCACGTGCTCCAGCGTCGGCACATTGGCGCGGTGTTCATTGATCCGCTCGAAGATCTGGGCGTCGACGACAGCCACCTTGGCGCCTGAGTCGCCGAGCCCGTATTCAAGCTCCTCGCCGGTCCACCATGAATTCATCGGCGTTGCGATGGCCCCGATCGCGAGCGCCGCGAAAAACGCCACGCTCCATTGCGGGTAGTTGCGCATGATCACCGCCACGCGATCACCGGGCTGAACGCCAAAGGTCTCTCGCAGGGCTTTGGCAAAGTGTTCCACGGCGCGCATGTGGGCTGTGAAATTCACGCGTTCATCCTCGTAGATGATCATTTCCCGTGGTCCGAACGCCGCGCTGGCGAGCAGGATGTCCCGGATCGTGGCTGGCGCGTTGGCGTAGATCTTCAAGGCAACGCCGCCCACTTCGCCATCCTTGAGGCCGACAGGAGACTCGGGTGCGGCCAGCATCTGGTTGGCCTGGGCGATGGACATGGCGGGCCAGGCGGGCGCGGTGTCAGCGGGCATCTTTGTTTCCTCCGGATCGTGTTTCGTGTTTTGCGGAAGAAAACACGCCGGGCCCATCAGCAAAAGTGTTGTCACGTCGAATTCATGACCTTCCCCAGCGAGAAGCAGCAGATTGCGGCCATGCGGAACATTGAAGCGGCCTGAAAACCCCGCCATGCTGAAGACTATGAGTTCTGAACCCGTCTTCGATATCGAGCCCGATGGCGATCCGCCCGAGGCGATTTGCGGCAACAAGGAAGTTGGCGCGATTGCGCACCTCTATCGCGGCGAGGTCTATCGCTCGACGATCTGGCGCCAACGCCTGGACCAGACCACGAATTGGGCGGTGGTCTCGACCGGCATTGCTCTGTCAGTGGTGTTTGCCAGCGAAGGCGCTTCACCCTTTCCCATCGTCTTGGTGGGCCTGCTCTGCGTGATGTTCCTGATGCTGGAAGCGCGGCGCTACCGCTTTTTCTATGTCTGGCGGTTTCGCGCGCGCGTGCTCGAGATTGCCTTTTACGTGCCAATGCTGCGCGGGGAGGGGGCCAACATCCCCCTCGACAAGGGCACCGCCCTGTCTGACGATTATGAGAGTCCGAAATATCGGATATCCATGGCGCGCGCGGTGGGCCGCAGGCTCAGGCGCAACTTCGGTTGGATCTTTGCGCTTCAAGGCGCGGCATATTTCGCGAAGATCGCGATCCACCCTTATGATGTGCCGGACCTGCAGACCTTCATTTTTCGCGCCCACATTGGCCCGATCCCAGGCTGGATCGCGCTCATGTCAGGTCTCGCATTTCACGCCGGATGGATTGCCCTTGCCTGGTGGACCTGGCGCCAGGAACAGCGCGACAAGACCAAGATGGCCGACTTCCTCGACAGCCGGAAGGATGTACTCAAAAAGAACGGCGTGACGGTGGA
>JBCBGD010000399.1:0-1962 GCA_038527085.1 Pseudomonadota bacterium
TTCTCCTCGCTAAAGAGGTCCGATGCCAGAGCGCGCTGGTAGATCTCGAAAGGCGGTCGCCCGCCATCAGCCGGATCGGGAAACACATCATGGATCGCCAGAATGCCGCCCGGCATCAGGTGTGGTGACCAGCCTCTAAAGTCATTAAGCGCATGCTCCATCGTGTGGCCGCCATCGATGAAGATCATGCTCAGAGGTGTCTGCCAGCGGTGCGCAATGTCGATGGAGCGCCCGACCATGGCGACGACTGTGCCCTCAAGGCCAGCCCGTCGAATGGTTTCGCGGAAGAAGGGCAGGGTGTCGACCGCCTCGGCTTCCTCGTCCCAGACTTCGGGATCGAAATACTCCCAACCGGGCTGGTTTTCTTCCGAGCCGCGATGGTGATCGACCGAAAAGAGAAGTTCGCCAGCCGCCTTGCACTGCGTGCCGAGATACAGTGCGGACTTCCCGCAGTATCCGCCAATCTCAAGGACCGGGCCGTGCCTCGAGCGGTCTGACGCCGCCTCAAAAAGTGCAGACCCCTCTTCTGGGTCGAGGAAGCCTTTCACGCTGTTGGGATCGAGGGCAAGCTTCATGGTTGGAGTTCTCAACAAATGCGTCTGACGACCCTGGCGCGTGCAATTGACTCGCGCACGATCTCTGTTCCTAATGTCATCGATTAGAAAACAATTGCGCTGGAGGAAAGGGCCATAGACGCCCGGCTGGCGACGGGGAGGAATTCAACATGTGGAAACGCATCCTGATCGGCTTGCTGGTATTGATCGTCGGCGCCGGCGTCATCGCCTTTCTCAATCGCAAGGCGATCATCTTCCACATGGTGCAGAGGGCGGCCAAACAGGATGTCGCCGAGAACCGGCCCGTTGAGTGGATGGCTGGGCCCACCACGCCCGTCGACCGGTCAGAGGGGCCGCCTAACATCGTTGTCATCCTGGCGGATGATCTGGGCATGAATGATGTCTCCACGTTCGGAGGCGGGGTTGCTGGCGGCGCCGTGCCGACACCGAGTATTGACCGGCTTGCGGCCGAGGGCGCCATCTTCACCAATGCCTATTCAGGCACGGGCACCTGCGCGCCCTCGCGCGCCATGCTGATGACGGGGCGTTATCCAACGCGCACAGGATTCGAGTTTACACCCACGCCGCCGGGCATGTCCCGGATCGTCGGCATGTTTTCGGAAGATCTGCGGGAGGGGTCAGGCCTGCCACAGCCCACCGGAAATCTCGATGGGGATGAGAGTACCGTGGAATTCGTCGACATGGGGCTTCCGAATGAAGAGGTCACCGTCGCCGAACTGCTCAAGCCACAGGGCTACCACAACATCCATATCGGCAAGTGGCACCTCGGTCGGACGGAGCAGTTTCGCCCCGTTGCCCAGGGCTTTGACGAAAGTCTATTGATGGCGAGCGGGCTTTACCTGCCCGAAGATGATCCTAACGTCGTCAACGCGAAACTGGAATTCGATCCCATCGACAAGTTTCTTTGGGGAATCCTGCAATTCGCGGCCGAGTTTGACCGCGCCGGTGAGGCCTATGTCCCTGACCGTTTCGAGCCCGGCGGCTACATCACCGACTATTGGACCGATGAGGCATTGAAGGCGATCGAGGCCAACAAGAACCAGCCCTTCTTCCTCTATCTCGCCCATTGGGGGCCGCACACGCCGCTCCAGGCCACGCGGGAAGACTATGAGGCCGTGGGCGATATCGAGCCCCACCGCCACCGCGTCTATGCCGCGATGATCCGGGCCGTCGATCGCTCCGTTGGGAGGGTCATGGACAAGCTCGAGGCGGAGGGGCTCGCCGACAACACGATAATCGTCTTCAGCTCTGACAATGGTGCAGCGGGCTATATCGGACTGCCTGAGGTGAACGATCCCTATCGCGGTTGGAAAATCACGCTTTTCGAGGGCGGCATCCGCGTGCCGACATTCATGAAATGGCCTGGCAGGATCGCGCCCGGAACCGT
>JBCBGD010000400.1:0-1939 GCA_038527085.1 Pseudomonadota bacterium
GTGTCTGAGAGTTGGGCTTCGCGATACTCAATGCGACAAGGGCAATGATTATCATGCCGGTTAGGGCCAACAACCAAAATGTAAAAGATCCGCCCAACGTTCGCTCCGTTCCTACGCCGGCGCGACCCGGATCAGGTTCAAAGGGTGCTGTCGGTCGCGTACCGTCATCTCAGCCCGTGCACGGGCGCCCCTCGGATCATCAGCACCCTAGAGAGTTCGCCTGGCTTTGGGAAGGCGAGACGACCGGGCCCATATGAATGATGTCCGTTTGAGCTTATCACTCGGACTTTATACCAGGCGTGGTTAAATAACGCGCCCATATTTCGTCTGTGTCGATCCCGCGTTTATCGCGAAGATAGGTCAGCAGTTCGCGGCGCTCCTGCTGGCCGGGATAGTCCATCTCCAAAGCGCTGTAGAGGTTGGAGACGATGATTTCGAAATCGCCGGTATAGGGATAGGTTTTGAGCAATTGCGCCGCCATGCCCACGCGATTGAGCGAGGCCATTTCGACGACGTTCAACTGGTCCTCAGGTGCCAACTCAAGCCGCGCGCCGGCATCCAGCAACAGGAACATGTTCCTCCAATGCCGCTCATCGAACGGTACCATTTGCGGGCCTAGGTCCAACCACCTCCCGCGGCTAAAGGCTAGCAAGAGGGCCGACGTCTCTCCCTCTCCGTGCATGGCGTTCGGGTCCCCGCCGTACTCGAGCAACAGTGCGAGCACATCCGGTTCATGGAACTCAGCGGCAATGAGAACGGGACTGTAGCCGTCGATCCAGGACCTGTAGGCCCCCGGATAGGCCGGACCGAAGTCTCCATCGATCATCGCATTCGGGTTTGCTCCGGCTTTCAGCAGAGCCTCAATAGACGCCATATAACGCGGATCCGGCTTTCCAATCGCTGGCGCCCTGCCCGTCCGGATGAACTCGTCCGCCTTCATGTCGTTGAACTCAAGTCCGTGACAGGTCAGCGCCCAGATCAAAGGCGTGACACCAAACTCGCCGACAGCGTCTATTTCCTTAGCCTCGGTGATGAGTTCCTCAACGGTCTCGACATCGCCATTGCAGACTGCTGTCGCCACGCGGGTGTCTGACTCCCCCTCGAACACTTGCGGCGTATCGCTCGCGGGAAGGCTGCTGTTCTCGCACCCCGCGCTGGCCAGCACAGCAACAAAGACCGCTACCCATCGATTTGTTTTCACGTCGACACCCCATGTCAGAAGCTCAATCTTGAATCGAAAAGCTGTCGATGCCTAGCTACACTTCGAAATGGATTGAGCGATGGCGCTCGCGCGCGGTTTTGCAAAGGGCGATTGGCATTGAATCGGCCGGAACGCGGGCCAAGCTGCGACGTTGTGATGGAAACCACCAAAGGAAGTTCCCGCCGACCGCACCGAAAACTGTATTGTCGCTGGCGCAGGCTCAGGGGTTGGCGAGGCGACGTCGAGCCGGTTCAGCCGCGACGGCTTCAATGTGGTTCTGAACGGGCGCTCGCGGGAAAAGCTGGAAAAGATCGCCGCTGACCTGCCGGGCGAGCGCGGCGATGTGGACGCCATGATGGACGTAACGGTGGAGCGATTTGGCGGGCGCGGCATCTTCAACACGATCACGGCAAGCCTGCCAAATCGTCGCAAGGCGAAAGGCTGCATCGGGTTTTCTGGCGTCAAAGCAGCCCGGGCCCGCCGAAAAGCTCCTTCCAGCCCACCACCGCCAGCCAATGGAAGATGATTGGCGGCCAGAGCGAGCGGGTGCGCAAGGCGAGCCATGTGGCGACACCGCCAAGCGCGGCGGCGATGACCAGGAAGCGCCAGTCGAAGAACCAGAGGCGGGCCTCGGTGAGGAGGAGGCTTGCGTTCAACGGATGCCACAGGACGAAGAGAGCAAGGCTGAGCGCGATCGCCAGAACCAGCCTGCCGCCTGTCACGCCGCGCTGAGCCAGC
>JBCBGD010000401.1:0-1937 GCA_038527085.1 Pseudomonadota bacterium
CCCTTTGCTGAGCTGACCGCCGGTTCTGTCTACGCTGGCATTCTTTACGGTATTTTGGAAGTCGGTTTTGTATGCGGCAGCCAGCATCAGATCCGCGCGCAAACGTCCGATATCGGTGAAAAACTCCGGCCGCTACATCTTGTGTTTGCGCCTGATTTTTCATCGCGCCGGCGGGCGCGTCGATGATTTCAAGGCTTTCCGTTCGGTTTTCAGGCGGGGGCGAGCTTAGCGAGGCGTTTGAGGTTCTGGGCGGTTGCGGCGAGGAGGAATTCTTCTTTTGCTCCTGACAGGCCTCGGAGCCGGAGGCGTTTGATGCCGAGATGTCGTTTCAAGTGGGCGAACAACATCTCGACCTTCTTTCTTCGTCGTCGGGCATCTTGATAGGCCTCCGTCTCGGCGATGGCGCGCACCTTTTCGCGTAGCGGCTCGTCGGTTGAAACAGCGAGGCTGCGGGATGGCGCATCAGTACAGGACGCCTTGATCGGGCATTCCCCACATACTCGTTTGTTGCCCTGATACCGTTTCAACCGTCGTTCCGGGATGTCGGCACGGAGCTTCAGGTCATGGCCCTGGGGGCAGATGAATACGTCGCGTTCGGCGTCATGCCTGAACGCTTCGCGGGTCAACTTTCCATCCGTTTGTTTGGTGCGATCGAGGACTGGGATGTACTGAATGATCTCCCGATCTTCGAGCCAGGCCAGGAAAGGGCTGGTGCCGTAGGATTTGTCGGCGGCTAGGCTTTTGGGCGTGAAGCCGTATCCTTTGCTGCGTTCGAGCATGGCCTTGGCCGCGACGATTTCCTGGCTGAGCCGTGCGGGCGTTGCTTCGACGTCCACGATTACACCGTTCAGATCATCGACCAGATAATTGGTCTCGTAGGAGAAGCGGCCAGGCCCATCTTTGAGTGACCATGCTGCCTGGGGATCGGTCTCGGAGATGTACTTCGGCCCCTTCGGTGTCTTGCCGCCACTGTTCGGCTGCGGCGCGCCAGCAGCGTCAAGGTCATCGAGGTAGGCTTGCACGGGCCGCGTGACCCGTTCCTTCTTATCCCAGGCATCCGCAATCTTGTCGGGGCTATCGCGCTTGTCTCGGTTGGCATCGGCCTCGACGGTGCTGCCATCCACCAAAGCACCCACGCCACCGACAATCCCGGCCTCTATGCAGCGAGTAACGACTAACTCGAAAACGCGGCGCAGAACGTTACCCTCAGCAAAGCGGCCGTGGCGGTTCTTGGAAAAGGTCGAGCGTTCTGGAACCCGGCCTTCCAGCCCCAGTTTGCAAAACCACCGATACGCGAGATTGAGATGCACCTCCTGACAGAGCCGCGTCTCGGACCGGATGCCGTACAGGTATCCGACGATCAGCATGCGGATCATCAGCTCGGGATCAACCGAGGGTCGCCCGGTGTGGCTGTAGAGGTCTCGAAGGTCCGCGCGCAGTTCGGACAGGTCCAGCAAAACGTCGATCCTTCGAAGCGAATGGTCGGCGGGAACGTAATCTTCAAGCCGGAACTCGTAAAAAAGGCTCTCACCGGCTGTTTGACGTCCCATCATCGCCCGCACCTCCATCCCGTTAATCAAACAGAATCAGAGACTTGGGAGCAAAACAAGGCAAAAGGCACAACATCTAGTGGTGGGAGTTTTTCACCGATATCGTCCAATTGCGCAACACGAAAATGCAACAATGTTTGCATGAATCTAGGCTATGCCCGCGTATCAACTGACGACCAGGCCACCGCTGCGCAACTCGATGCGCTGAGCGCCGCCGGATGTCAGCGCATGTTCGAGGAGCGCGCCTCTGGTGGACGGTGGGATCGGCCGGAGTTGCATCGGATGCTCGACCAGCTCCGCGACGGCGACGTGGTGATCGTCTGGAATCTCGACCGGCTATCGCGGTCTTTGAAAGACCTTCTGACCATCATGGAGAAGATCGACGCG
>JBCBGD010000402.1:0-1902 GCA_038527085.1 Pseudomonadota bacterium
GGCTGGCCCCATTTACGAAATGAGGAAGCATATCAGCCCAAAAGGAGATCAAGATGGCGATTGGTGTCGGAGATACACTGCCAGAGGCGACATTCATGGAAATGACGGCGGATGGCCCCCAGCCGCGCACCACCCAGGAGGTGTTTTCGGGCAAGACCGTTGCGCTTTTTGCTGTTCCGGGCGCGTTCACGCCAACCTGTTCAGCGAAACACCTTCCAGGGTTCGTTGAAAAGGCCGATACACTGTCAGGAAAAGGTGTCGACGAAATCGTTTGCACATCTGTCAACGACGTCTTCGTCATGGGCGCTTGGGGTGAGAGTGCGGGCGCGGGCGGCAAAGTCCGCATGCTGGCCGACGGCAATGGCGCGTTTGCGAGGGCACTTGGGCTTGAATTGGACGCAAGCGGATTTGGTATGGGCCAACGCTCCCAGCGCTATTCGATGCTGGTGAAGGATGGCAAGGTCCAGCAGCTGAATGTGGAAGATGGACCTGGCTTTGAAGTCTCCAGTGCAGACTACATGCTGGCCCGTCTCTAGGAAGCGCTACCGAATTAAACATCAGGCGGTCTCGGCTTTGTCAGCCGGGGCCGCTTTTTATTGATAAGCGAAAAGACTCTCCCCATGTCATAAGCGAGATCATCGACTTGGGAGGGTCAGACTTGGATCCGATTATTGTTTTTGTCGTTCTGCTTGTCGTCGCTATCGTCGCCTTGGTGAACGCCTTCAAGTTTGTACCCCAGGGCTTCGCCTACACAGTTGAACGATTTGGAAGATACACCCGTACGCTTCAGCCGGGCATGCACACGATTATCCCCATCATGGACCGCGTGGGTCGCAAGATGAACATGATGGAAACCGTGCTCGACGTACCGACCCAAGAGGTCATCACGAAAGACAACGCGATGGTGTCCTGCGATGCCGTCGTGTTCACGCAGGTGATTGACCCGGTCTCGGCGGCCTATGAGGTGAACAATCTCGAAAACGCCATCACAAACCTCTCTTTGACCAATATTCGGACGGTTGTGGGCTCGATGGACCTTGATGAGGTTCTCTCCAACAGGGACGAAATCAATGCGCGCCTTCTGGCCGTGGTTGATGCGGCCACCAATCCATGGGGCGTGAAGGTGACGCGAATCGAGATTGCCGACCTCACACCGCCTGCAGACATCACCGAAGCCATGGCGCGGCAAATGAAGGCCGAGCGCCTCAAGCGCGCTGAAATCCTGACGGCGGAAGGTGAAAAGCAGTCTGCTATCTTGAAGGCAGAAGGCCAGAAACAGGCCCAGATCCTCGAGGCTGAGGGACGGCGTGAAGCCGCTTTCCGCGACGCTGAGGCGCGCGAGCGTGAAGCCGAAGCCGAGGCCAAGGCCACAGCGATGGTGAGTCAGGCCATCGCGAAGGGTGACGTGAACGCAATCAATTATTTCCTGGGCCAGGCCTATGTCGACGCCTTCGCGAAACTCGCGGACTCCCCGCAACAGAAAACAGTGATCATCCCGGCTGAATTCTCGTCCCTCGTGGGCGCCATTGAGGGTATTCGTGGCCTTACGGACGCGGCGACTGACGCACAACGCGAGATCAGACGCAGGCCGTCGGTTCCGGGTGGGGACACCTAGGGAGAACGACCATGGACATGCTTGTCGAATTTCTTTGGCCCGTCACGATCTGGCACTGGCTGGCGGTCGCCGCGATCCTGTTTGGCATCGAGATGATGCTGGGCACATTCGACCTGCTCTTGATCGCCATCGCAGCCCTTGTTGCAGCAGCCTGGACCGCATTTGCGCCAGGAGGCCTGGGCGCGTGGGAAATGCAGCTGTTTGTCTTTTTCGTCACGTCCGTAGTGCTCATCGTGCTCGGCCGAACCGTGTTCAACGGCCTGCGAACGGGCGGGCCTGGAGAGCCG
>JBCBGD010000403.1:0-1894 GCA_038527085.1 Pseudomonadota bacterium
CAGCTGGGAGAGCGCCTGATTTGCATTCAGGAGGTCAGGAGTTCGATCCTCCTAGGCTCCACCATTTCCTTATTGTTATGACTGGTTGCTTCGGGTCTAACTCGACGCATGAAGGTTGCAGCAATAACAATGGTGTATCGAGATTACTGGGCGCTGTCCCAGTGGTATCGTCACTTTGGAGCAATGGTTGGATACCATCATCTCTATATCGTGGCACACGGCCATGATCCAGAGATTGCCCGGCTCTGCCCGGACGCCTCGATCATCACGGTTCCACGCGATGATATGGCTCACTTCGATCGCAGGCGTGCTCGGATGCTGAACGCATTCCAGGCCGCGTTGATCGAAACCTACGATTGGATCATTCGCACAGATGCGGATGAGCTGATCTGCTTTGATCCACGTCTTTATACTGGCGTCGAGGACTTCCTTGTTGGTCAGTCTGGGCCGGCACTTTTTGCGCTGGGACTAAATGTCGTGGACACGAACACTGGATCATATGCGGTGTTTTCAGGGCATTACAGCAAGGCCTGGGCGGTAAACGATACGACACAGCTGGTTCAGCATGGTGTTCGGATCAGACCAAACAAGGTTGAGCGGTTCCGGTTCCAAATGCCACGTGGCGTCTACTTGGTTCACCTGAAGTTCGCCAATCACATTGCGCTGGCAGCATCCAACGCGCATCGCCTGGATGTCGCATCACTGGATGCGCCGGGGTTGCCTGGCAAGGCTTGGAAACGTGCCGATGAGGCCGCGGAAGAGACAGTCGCCAAGGTTGACACCATGGATGAGGTCAGTTGGGAAGTTGCACGCGATGCAGCCTACGGCAAACTCCACCGTACAGCGGCCCGCGAAGAGAAAACAGGCGTGATCCACGCCCGGTTCCTTCGGTTCCAACAGAAATGCCAGTTTCCGGACTGGATATTCCGATCAGATCAGTAAGAGCGCCACGGCGCTTTTACTCGTCCGATCAGGACGAATTGACATCGTTTAGAGAGATACAAGTCACTTTGAGAGCAATCTCAGAGTGACAATCAACACTGTTTGGTCACCCGAGTGTGGGATGGCCTCAGTTTGGTTCCACTTCGGTGGAAGGCGTTGTTTTGGGTGCTTCCTCGCCCAGTTCAGCGTATCCCGGGCTGAAACGAACAGAGTTGTCCAAGTCAAGTACACTAACCCGCGTGTCCGCACGGGCACGCACCGATCCTTTGGACCGACATCCGAAGGATCAGGGAAAGTATGCTTTTGACCAGAAAACGCGGATCAGTTGTTCCAGCTTCTGTTCCTTGAAGACGCAAGTCTTTCTTTTTCTGGATCAAATCAAGCGCGAGAAGGGCGTTTGGTGAATGCCTTGGCAGTAAGAGGCGATGAAAGACGTGATACTCTGCGATAAGCCATGGGGAGCTGAGAATAAGCTTTGATCCATGGATTTCTGAATGGGGCAACCCACCTGACAGTTTCATATAATTGGCGCAAGCCAGCTTATATGTCGCTGAAACAGGTACTTTAGGACTGAATACATAGGTCTTAAAGAGCAAACCCGGGGAACTGAAACATCTAAGTACCCGGAGGAAAGGAAATCAATTGATACTCCCCTAGTAGCGGCGAGCGAACGGGGACCAGCCGAGCCATGAATGTGACTAGAACGACCTGGAAAGGTCGGCCATAGCGGGTGACAGCCCCGTATAGGAAGCACGATTGGACGTATTAAGTAGGGCGGAACACGTGAAATTCTGTCTGAAGATCGGAGGACCACCTTCGAAGGCTAAGTACTCCTTACTGACCGATAGTGAACCAGTACCGTGAGGGAAAGGTGAAAAGCACCCCGACGAGGGGAGTGAAACAGTACCTGAAACCGAACGCCTACAATCAGTCGGAGCTTGACTGGACTCTA
>JBCBGD010000404.1:0-1887 GCA_038527085.1 Pseudomonadota bacterium
GGCGCCGAGCAGGCCAAGACCATCACCGACAATGAGACCTGGCGCGAGGAGCGCCCCGGCCAGTTCGAGGTGCCGGTGGCTGATCTGGAAGCCGCCGTGAAGATGGTGCTCGCGCGCGGGAATCCTGCATGAGCGTCCTGTTCGGCACGCCCCAGCTCGGCCAGATCGCCGACCGCCTGCGCGAGGGATTTTCCAGTGGCGGGGCGGAGCGCGTCGATACAGACGCCGTGCAGCCCCTGACGCCATACCTTGAATTCCTGGGCGAGTTTTACCGCGACACGCTGGTGGAGTACCGCTCGGCGGGCCATGACGAGTTCTGCCTGCGCCCGGACCTCACCCTCGCCATCGCGCGGGAGGTCGCCACGGGCGCGCGCCAGCCAGGCCGTTATTTCTATGACGATCTCGTCTTTCGCGGCGCACGCCGCGTACACCTGACCGAAGGCGGCCAGATTGCGCCGATCCAGAGACAGGTCGGGATCGAGGTCTTCGGGTCAGGCGATGCGGCAGAAGATGACGCGTCGCTGGTCCTTCAAACGCTTGCCGCATTGAAGGCGGCTGGCGTGGATGAGGTGCGGATCACCCTGTCGGATGTGGCCCTCATCAGCGACGTTATCGACGGCTTCGAAGTCCATGAAAACTGGAAGTCCCGGCTCAAGGAAACCCTTTCGGATACGGGCACCTTCGAAAAAATCATGGCAAGCGCGCAGGGCCAGGGCACCGAGACGCTGTCGCCGCTGTCGCGCGCGCTGTCAGGCCTCTCGCCCGATGAGGCGCGCAGCGCGGTCGAGGAGATCTTCACAACCTCTGGCGTGAAACAGATCGGCTCGCGCTCCCTGGACGACATTGCCAGCCGAATGGTCACCAAGGCCGCTGAACAGGCCCAGCCGCTCGGCGGGGAAGATGCCGGCCTTCTACGGGCAGTGTTGGGCGTCGAAGGCCCTGTCGGAGAGGCGCTCGACAAGATCGCGGGCCTTCTTGACGGTCGCGGCAGTCCAGCAGGCCTGCCCGCGCTGCGCGCCCTTGTGGAGCGGCTTGAGGCAGGGGGCGTTTCACCGGGCACGATCCACTTCGACGCGGACCTATCGCGCCATCTCAGCTATTATGACGGCTTCATTTTCGAGGTCTTCGATGCCTCCGGCGAGGTCTTCCTCGGCGGGGGCGGGCGCTACAATACGCTCGTCGCGGACCTCTCGAATGGCGAGCGCACTTGCTCTGCCGTTGGCGCCATGCTGCGGCCAGACCGCATCGCCAGCCTGCTGCAAGGATCCTGACCAGTGCTTTCCATCGGACTTCCGTCAAAAGGGCGCATCCAGGACCAGGCCTTTGCCTATCTCGAAGGCATTGGCCTGCCGGTAAGGCGCTCCGGTGCGGGCCGCAGCTATGCGGCAGATATAAAGGGCCTTGGCGGCGTCAAGGTATGGCTGCTGCCCTCGGACGAGATTGCCAAGAGGCTGCATTCCGGCAAGCTGCACGTCGGCATCACAGGGCTGGACCTGATCCACGAAAACGGCAACCCCGAAGGCCGCGTCGACATTCTCGAGCCGCTTGGATTTGCCAGGGCTGACCTTGTCGTTGCCGTGCCCCAGGCCTGGATCGACATTTCCGACACCGCGGAACTTCTGGACGTGTTCGCGGACTTGCGCACGCGCCAGGACCGGGCGCCCCAGGTGGCCACGAAATACGTCAACATCACGAAGCAGGCCTTCTCGAAGCTCGGCATCCGCGACTTCCGCATCGTCGCCGACCCTGGCGCGACAGAGGCCACGCCCGCCAGGGGCATCGCCGATGTCATCGTCGATATCACCACCAGTGGAGAGACCCTGCGCGCCAATCACCTGAAACCGCTCTCACCGCCCATGCTGCGCAGCGAGGCTGTACTGGCAGGCG
>JBCBGD010000405.1:0-1876 GCA_038527085.1 Pseudomonadota bacterium
CTTTCGAGGCTGACCTCGCTTTCATCGTCGGCCCGCGCGCGCACGGTCTCCAGGATCTGTGTGAAATAGGCGGGCGTGGGCGTATCATTGGGCGGGGTGGCGAGCAGGGCGTCCGACAGGGTCTCGGCGATCCAGGCCGCGCCGCTTTCCGCGCCGGGAAACGGCATCAGGCCCGTGGCGTCGGTCGCGCCGTCCAGCACCCAGGCCGTGCCCATCTGGCCATCAAAGCCATAGCGATCATCGCCCGTGCGCCCAAGCTTGCCCGGTGAATTCACCGCGTCCAACACAGCAATCGCCGCCATCGCCCTCTCCCTCTACTCAGCCTTTAGCGTAGGCAAGTGTCACCGCGATGACGAATGACGAATTGGAAGGGTGGGCAGATGTGATCGCGGTTGACGCGGCGCGGCCGGGATTGCGAAATGGAAACAGAGCAGGGGACGAGATGGCCAAGATCTTCATCAGTTACAGGCGGGAAGACAGCCAGTACGCCGTGGACCGCATCTATGAGGCGCTGCACAAGCGTCTCAAAAAGCGCGACATCTTCATGGATGTGGATGACATCCCAAAGGGCGTAGACTTTGTCGACTATCTTTCCGCCAAGGTTGCCCAGTGCGAAACCCTGGTCGCCGTCATTGGCCCGCAATGGCTAAGCGTCACCAACAAATCGGGCGAGCGGCGGCTGGATGATCCAGATGATTTCGTCCGCATTGAGATCGCCGCGGCCCTGAAACGCGGCATTCCCGTTGTGCCCGTGCTACTCGATGGCACGCCCATGCCCACGGCGGCGCAGCTGCCGGAAGACATGCGCGGCTTTGAGCGGCGGAACGGCGCCGAAGTGCATCGGCGGTCGCTGAAGGCTGATATCGATGCGCTGGTAAGCGATCTTGGCTATGCGGGCGGCGGCGCGCCTTGGGGTAAGATATTGGGCGGCGGTCTCGTGTCCGCTGCAGCCGCGCTGGGTGTATTCGCCTGGCTTGATCCGCTGGACTTGATCCCGGATGGTCCGTCTCCAGAGCCAGCGCCCACACTTGAGGCCAGCGTGCCTGAGCCCGCGCTGCCAATCGAGGACACCATTGATGATGTCGAAACAGCAGCGCCACAAGCGGCTGACCCAACAGAAGATCCTGCGGCCCGCACCGAGGCGATCCGTGGCCTCCAGCGCGCCTTGCGCGATTTCGGGCTCTACACCTCTGTGATCGATGGCGAACCCGGGCCGGGCACGCGCAGGGCGGTTTCGGAGTTTGTGTCCGAGGCCGGTGGCCCGGCGCCTGACTTGGAAGCGGGCACGATTTCTGACATTGACGCGCTCACGGCCCGCATTCAGCGTGCAAGCCGTGCGCTTGCCGAGAGCGAAGGCTTCGCATGGGCCAAGGCCCAAAGCAACGACACTGTTACTGGCTACCGCGCCTATCTGGAAGAATTTCCGGCCGGGCCGAATGCGTCTGCAGCGAGCAGTCGGATAAGGGCGCTGGAGCGCGAGTCCGCTGTGCAGGCCGAGGCGACAGCGTGGAACCGGGCGCAAGCGAGCAATACGATTTCCGCCTACCAGGCCTACCTCCGCGATTACCCAAGTGGCACAAATGCGTCTGCAGCGCGTTCACGCATCGCCGCGCTGACGCCGCCGCCCGAGCCGAGCTATCGTGCCGGCCAGACCTTCCGGGACGCCCTGTCCGGCGGCGGTCAGGGCCCTGAGATGGTGGTCATTCCATCGGGGTCTTTCCGGATGGGGTCGGAAAATGGCGACAGCGACGAAACGCCGGTTCGGACGGTTCGGATCAGTTACCAGTTTGCGGTGGGCAAGTTTGAGGTGACGTGGGCGGAGTGGGAGGCTTGCGTTGCGGATGGCGGGTGCTCGAATTCTGGTCCCGACAGTCGT
>JBCBGD010000406.1:0-1866 GCA_038527085.1 Pseudomonadota bacterium
CGCGCACCGATGACATCATCAATGTCGCTGGCCACAGGCTGTCGACAGGCGGGATGGAGGAGGTGCTCGCCAGCCATCCCGCAGTGGCCGAATGCGCCGTGTTGGGCATTGCCGACACGCTGAAGGGGCAGTTGCCTGTCGGCTTTGTGGTGCTGAGTTCTGACTGCACGGATGATCCGCGCGATGTCGAAGCCTCCTGCGTGAAGCTGGTGCGCGAGAAGATTGGCGCCGTGGCGGCGCTGAAGACGATCATGGCCGTCGAGCGCCTGCCCAAGACCCGGTCGGGCAAGATCCTGCGCGCCACCATGCGCAAGATTGCCGATGGCGAGCCCTGGAAAATGCCCGCCACCATTGATGACCCTGCCATCATGGGCGAGATCGAAGAAGCGCTGGCGGGCCGGGGCCTTGTGACAGAGCGGACCTAGACCACCAGACAAAGAAAGACCGCACCGCGTGTGAGGCGGTGCGGCGGCTTCTTCCGGGTTGGATCGCTGCGATCAGCGGCGGTTTCTCAACCGGGCCCAGCGGCGGCCACGCTTGGCCAGGATGTTTGCCCGGGGCTGGTCATTGTCGTTGGCGGGGGCAATCACCGTGGGGGCCGTTTTGGCATTGACCGGGGCTTCGGCTTCGAAGGCATCTGGCTCGACCGGGAACACGGCGGTGGTGGCTGGGACGGGCTGGGCGGTAGCGGCTTGGGTGTACATGGCGGTTTCCTTTTTCGTGGCGGTCAGCGGGTTGGTTTGTGTTTGCTGCCGATGAACAAGGAATAGCCGAGCCCGGATTTGCACGCTTGAAGACGATCTGGAGATTTCTTGGAGAAGTCCTGGAAATTTTGTACAAGTTCCGTTCATGATCCTCGCATTCGACGACTTCGAGTATGACCGTGAATGCCGGGAACTCCGGCAGAGCGGCATGATGTTGCCGGTCGAACCGCAAGTATTCGACCTGCTGGGATTCCTGATCGACGAGCGCGACCGCGTTGTTTCCAAAGATGAAATTATCGACTCGGTCTGGCAGGGCCGGATCGTGTCGGACGCGGCGGTCTCCAGCCGGGTGATGGCAGCGCGCAAGGCGCTCGGCGATGATGGCCGGCGTCAGACCTTCATCAAGACGGTGCACGGCACGGGATTTCGCTTTGTTGGCGAGGTCAATTCGGTCGAGGACAGCGCGATCTCAGCGCCAGAGCCCGCACCTGTGAAGGCAGGGCTCAATACGATCGAGGAGCATCCGCACACGTCGCTGATCGTGTTGCCCTTCAGATGTCTCGATTGCGAGCCCTCGAGCGAAATCCTCGCCGATGCGGTTCACGAGGACCTGACCACGCAGCTTTCGCGGATGCGCGACTATATGGTGATCTCGCGCGGGGCCGCGATCCTGAACTCGGGCGCAGCGGACACACCTGAGATGGTCGGGCGCGCGCTGGGCGTGGGATATGTCATCACAGGCGCGGTGCGCCCCTCAGGCGACATGATCCGGATCACGGCGCAGGTCATCGAAAGCAAGACCGGCCGCATGGTCACCGCATTGACGTTCGATCGCAAGCGCACGGAGCTCCTGGACCTGCAGAACACTCTGATCCTGCAGATCGCCAATTCGCTGGGCACGGAGATCGACATCGCCGAAGTGCGCCGGCTTGAAGTTGATGCGCGCCGCGATCCTTCAGCCCACTTCCACTTCAAAAGCTCGGCGACGCTACTGGACCAGCAGGGCTGGAACCGCTCCAGCGTGTCGCGCGTGATCGGGCATCTGGAAACCGCGCGGAAAGTGGACCCGGACTTTGCGCCAGCCATCGCCATGCTCGCCCTGATCAAGGGATTGGTCGCCCCCTGGGGGCTGATCGACAAGACCGCTGACGAGGTGCGCCCC
>JBCBGD010000407.1:0-1865 GCA_038527085.1 Pseudomonadota bacterium
TGCGAATTCAGCCGTCGAGCAGGCGCACAAGGCGTTTCTTGACCGTGCCGATGAAAACTTCAAACACCAATCGCGCCAGGCCACAGGCAATCTGGAGAAGCTGGTCGAGCCGATCGGAAAGACCTTCGCCGAGTTCAAGACGCGCATCGAAGCGATCGAAAAGGTGCGCACGGAAGACAAGACGCTGATCCAGCAGCAGGTGGAGACGATCGCAATCAGCCTCCAGCGCAACACCAAGGAAACCAACAAGCTGGTCAATGCCCTGACAGCGCCGCGTGGCGGCGGGCGCTGGGGTGAAATGACCTTGCGAAACGTGATGGAGCAGGCGGGGCTGTCGGCCCACTGCGATTTCAATGAACAGGTGGTCGACCAAACCGAGGACGGCATGCAGAAGCCCGATGCGGTGATCCAACTGCCTGGCAACCGGGAAATCGTCGTCGACGCGAAAGTGTCACTCGAAGCCTACATCAAGGCCGCGGAAGCGACAGAGCCCGAGCAGCAGGCCGCATATCTGAAAGCCCATGCCGACGCGGTGAAGGCTCAAGTCGACCGGCTGGCATCAAAGGGTTACCAGAACAATCTCGATGAGCGGGTCGATTTTGTTGCCATGTTCATCCCCGGCGAGAATTTTTTCGCAGCGGCCCTGCAGCACATGCCGGACCTTCTCGATAGGGCCTACGCCCGCAACGTCATCGTCACGACACCTTCAACCCTTATCGGTCTCGCCAAGACGGTGTCCTATGTCTGGCGGCAGGAAAAGATGACCCAGAATGCCGTCGAAGCTGCCCAACTCGGCCAGGAACTCTACAGCCGCGTACACACGCTGACGGGCCATATCGACAAGCTCGGTTCGACCCTCAACAACGCCGTGGGCCACTATAACAAGGTCAATTCTTCCCTCGACAAACGCGTTCTGCCGACGCTCCGCAAATTTGAAGAGCTATCGATCGCGCCGCCCGACAAGCAGCTCCCCGACCTGAAGAAGATCGAGACAGGCGTCACCCAACTTGAACTCGCTGTGCAAAAGCCGGGTGAAGACGAGGCTGCCTAGCGGTCTTGTAAGGGCGTTGCGGCCATTGACGCGGGCAGGGCCGTTTCATACCTAAACGCCATGGCTATTCGCGAAATACTCACAGTCCCTGACCCGCGTCTGAAGCAGGTGTCCAGTCCCGTTGAAGGCGGCGTAACGGATGAACACCGCGTGCTCATGGATGACATGCTTGAGACCATGTATGCCGCGCCCGGCATTGGCCTTGCGGCGATTCAGGTCGGCGTGCCGCTCAGAATCATTGTGATGGACCTTGCGGGCGAGGGCGAGGAGCCTGCCCCGCGCTATTTCGTGAATCCGGAAATCCTCGAAACCGTCGAGGAAACGGCGCCCTATGAGGAGGGTTGCCTTTCGGTACCGGACGTCTTTGACGAGATCGACCGCCCGAAGCGCTGCCGGATCAGCTATATCGACTATGATGGCAATGCGGTCGAGGAATGGGCTGAAGGTCTCTACGCGGTATGCATCCAGCACGAGATGGACCACCTCGAAGGCACGCTTTTCATCGATTATCTCTCGCGCCTGAAGCGCCAGCGCGCTGTGGAAAAGGTGCGGAAGTCTCAACGCCAGAAATCCAAGACAAAGGCCGCGTGAGCGCGACCCGACGGTGGGCGTTTGCGCTGGCTGGCGATTGTGTGTTCACCTGAATGACAAGACTTCGGATCATCTTCATGGGCAGCCCGGACTTCTCCGTGCCCACGCTGGACGCGCTGATCGCAGCCGGCCACGACATCGTCTGCGTCTACACCCAGCCGCCCAAGCCGGCTGGCCGCGGCAAGAAATTGCGGCCCACCCCGGTCCACGCCCACGCCGAACA
>JBCBGD010000408.1:0-1861 GCA_038527085.1 Pseudomonadota bacterium
CGGCCTTCTCGAGTTCGGCAAGCGCATTGGGTGACATGAGCCGGGGATCATAGCCGATCCGCTTGCCTTTCATGGACTGCTGCGACAGCCAGCCAAATGGGCCTGGATCGGGCAGGTCGGCGATCTCGAACAAGTCACCATCGAGCTGATCGCGTGCCTGGACGGTGTAGCGCCCGTCGACGAAGACGACGGCACGGTCCGACAGAACAATCGCGGAGCCGGCAGATCCCGTGAAGCCTGTCGCCCAGGCCAGCCGCTCATTGGCGTCGGGCAGATATTCGTTCTGATACTCATCCTCGTGGGGGATGTAGAAGCCATCAAGGCGCTGGTCTGCCAGGGCAGCGCGCAGGAGGGGTAGGTGGGCGCGGCCATCTTGTGGGCCGCCGCGAACGTCAAATGATTGTCTCATGGCCCTATCGATACATCGCCATGGCGACACCGAAAAGGTGCAAATGAGCTATGCAAGTATGCGCATAACTTCACGTCGATGTTAACGGAAATTGCATGACAAAATCCTATCTCCTTCGCATGCGCAGCATCGCGCCGGATAGGAGACTGAACATGAAACGTGTCGCACACCACGCCGCCTCACAAATCGCGCCGACCTTTGAAGAGGTCCATGCGCCCGTCAACGCAATCGAGCAGGCCGCAGGCCTTCCAACGCTGATGATTTCCAGCGCAGACGCCGAACGGGTCGGCCGCAAGGCCCGGCGCGCTGCACGTCTCGCCCGCAGGTTCAACCGCTAAAACCAGCGGCGGTACACCAGGGTCGACCAGCCATCCCGGCGGATGCGGCGCTCCAGGGCAAGGCCGCGTCCGCCATAGGCTGCCCGCACCATCGGCTCCTGATGCGTCAGGAGCCCAGAGAGGATGACCGTTCCGCCCGGCGCCAGCACTTTCGCGATGCCAGGCGCCAGACCCACCAAGGGGCGCGCGAGAATGTTAGCGAACACTGTATCGTAAGGCGCGCGCGTGTGAATGTCCCGGGCGGCGCACCCCCTGGCCTGAACGGCCTGAAACCGCGCTGTTGTGGCATTTGCGGCGGCGTTTTCCCTCGCGGTGAGGACGCTGTCAGCGTCAATGTCTGTTGCTAGGGCGAAGGTCGCGCCCGATTTCAGCGCCGCGATGGCGAGTAGGCCGGTGCCAGTGCCAAGGTCGAGCACACACCCGGGTCTGCGATTGTGAAGCAGCGCGTCGAAGGCCAGCAGGCAGCCGAGCGTTGTACCGTGATGGCCTGTTCCGAAGGCGGGGCCCGCTTCGATGAGGATCGGCGTCTTTCCGGGCGAAATGCCATCCAGCACGTGGCGGCCCGCCACAACAAAGCGCCCTGCTTCGACGGGCGGCAATCCTTCCAAAGAAAGCTTCACCCAGTCGCGGTCTTCGACAGGCTCAATGCTGGGCGAAAGGTCCGGGGCGGCTTCCACCAAGATCTTGACCGATGCGTCCGCGTCGGCGCGGGTTTCGGCGTAGGCATCAAGGCGCCAGCTTGTGTGGCTGTCTTCCTTTGCGTCCACAGCGCCGGCGGGCGACGGATCGGCCCAGGCTAGGGCGTCCCAAGCGGTTTCGATGGTGGCGCGCGGCCCTGTCGCGGAAATCCTGAACATGGCCCGCCTGTAGCAGGGCGCCTTCTGGCGCGCTAGGCTTTCGCAAAACGCTGGAGGAGGGCGCGCCCATGGAATTCGAGATCGTTGCGGAAGGGCTGAGGTTTCCCGAAGGGCCCGTGGTCATGGCCGACGGGTCCATCATCATCGTCGAAATCGCTGATGGCTGCATTTCGCGGATCTGGGGCGATGGCAAGCGGGAGGTCGTCGCGCGCCCAGGCGGCGGGCCAAACGGGCTCGCGATCGGGCCCGACGGCGCG
>JBCBGD010000409.1:0-1856 GCA_038527085.1 Pseudomonadota bacterium
GTGGAAATTCGGACCAGTCACCGCGCTCGCGATCAAAGGCAAAATGGGCGTCAGTCGGACCGGAAATCGCGCCGTTCTCAGCCACAAATCCGCCCGCCACATGGATGCGGCCCTCAAAGAGCGCAGGATAGATTTCCTGAACTGCCTGCGGCAGAGCCACGCCCTCGCGCCAATGACCATTGGGGACATGCTCGGTGACCCGAACGCGCTGACATCCAGCGGCAATGCCGGTCCCAGCCAGGCCCAGAAGCACGCACCGCCGCCCGATCTCGATCCTGCCGCCATTTCTGCAGGTGTTGCGCTGAATCCCCATACCGAAACCCTCCGTACACACGCCGCGCCGCGCATTTGAAGCGGGCGGCCCATCCTGCTACCACTACAGCAGAAAACGCGGCCGATTCGAAGCCGCCGAGACAAAGCAGGACACGCGCCCCTTGAGCGACGACACCACGCCCCCCGACGAGCCCGAAAACACAGGCGCCACGCCGCCCGAAGACGGCATCGATCCGATCTCCATCGAAAGCGAGCTGAAGCGCTCCTATCTCGACTATGCCATGAGCGTCATCGTCAGCCGCGCGCTGCCCGATGTGCGCGATGGCCTGAAGCCCGTTCACAGGCGCATCCTGTATGCGATGCAGGAGGGCGGCTACACCCACGACAAGCCCTACCGCAAGTCGGCCCGCGTGGTCGGCGACGTGATCGGTAAATACCACCCCCACGGCGACAGCGCGGTCTATGACGCGCTGGTGCGCATGGCCCAGCCCTTCTCGATGGGGCTGCCATTGCTGGACGGGCAGGGCAATTTCGGCTCGATCGACAATGATCCGCCTGCCGCCATGCGTTATACCGAGGTGCGCACGGACAAGCCGGCCCAATACCTGCTCGATGACATCGACAAGGACACGGTCGACTTTCAGGAGAACTATGACGGCTCGGAAAGCGAGCCTGTTGTTCTCCCGGCCCAGTTCCCGAACCTTCTGGTCAATGGCGGCGGCGGCATCGCAGTTGGCATGGCCACCAACATTCCACCGCACAATCTCGGCGAAGTGGTCGACGCCACGCTCGCCCTGATCGATGATCCTGCGACGGACGATGAAGCCTTGCTGGAAATCGTGCCGGGCCCGGATTTCCCGACCGGCGGTCTGATCCTCGGTTATGCGGGCTCACGGCGTGCGCTGCTTGAGGGACGCGGCTCGGTCATCATGCGCGCGCGCACCGAGATGGAGACCACGCGCGGCGGACGCGAAGCGATCATCGTCACGGAAATCCCGTATCAGGTGAACAAGGCCAACATGGTGGCCAAGATCGCCGAACTGATCCGCGAAAAGCGCATCGAAGGCATTGCCGACATGCGCGACGAATCCGACCGCCATGGCATCCGCGTTGTCATCGAGATCAAGCGTGACGCGAGCGCGGACGTGGTGCTGAACCAGCTTTATCGCTTCAGCCAGATGCAGACTTCGTTCGGGGTCAACATGCTGGCCTTGAATGGCGGGCGACCTGAACTCCTGAACCTGCGCAAGGTCTTGGAATGCTACATCACGTTCCGCGAGGAAGTGGTAGCCCGGCGCACCAAGTTCGAACTCGCCAAAGCCCGCGACCGTGCCCATGTCCTGGTTGGTCTCGCCCTGGCCGTCGCCAATATCGACGAGGTGATCCGCATCATCCGCGGCGCGCCCGATCCCGCCACGGCGCGCGAGCAGTTGCTGGCCAAGGCCTGGGATGCCCAGGACATGGCGCCGCTGATCGATCTGATCGCAGACCGGCGCACCCGCCAGGCCGAAGATGGCACCATCTATCTGTCGGACGAGCAGGCCCGCGCGATCCTTGAGCTGCGCCTGCACCGCCTGACGGGG
>JBCBGD010000410.1:0-1850 GCA_038527085.1 Pseudomonadota bacterium
AGTTTGCCGCTTCAGACTTGGACTGGGACGCATCGCCATTCTTGTTGCGCGACCTGATCTGGATGGGCTGTGCCTCGTCGCGGAATGACAGCGTGGTCTGCGGGAACGGGATGCCGATGCCTGCAGCGTCGAGCGCGTCTTTTACGGCAAATGCGACCTCGTCATAGGTTTTGCGCTGCGAGCCGGGATCGCTCTTGGCCCACCAGAGCAGCTTGAAATCGATGCTCGAGCCGCCGAATGAGACGCACGCCACTTCCGTGTCCTTGCCCTTCTCGACGCTGGAACACGCCTTCAGGGCCGACTGGAGCGCATCGCGCGCTTCGGGCATGCTCGCATCATAATCCACGCCGACCACTAGCTCTTGCCGCTTCAGAGGCTGGTCAGTCTGAATTGTCAGCGGGTTTTTGAACAGGAAGCTGTTGGGAACGATGATCAGTTCACCGTCGGTCTCGCGGACGTGAGTTTCGCGGATCATGATGTCCTCAATCTTGCCGAACACGCCTTCGCACTCGATGAAGTCACCGATGCGCATTTTCTCGCGCAGCAGAATGATCACGCCTGCCAGGAAATTTTCGAACACATCCTTGAAGGCAAAACCGATGGCGACGGACGTGAGACCAAGACCGGCGATGAGGTTTGCTGGCGTGACCGATGGGAACACGACGGTGATTGCGATCGCGACACCGACTATCCATGAGGCAATCCCGATCAGGTTCTGAACCAGCCGGATAACCGCCTTGCGCACCTTTGCGCGTGCCATGATGCCTCCAAACACCGCGCGAAGAATACGGGCCGCGACCAGCGTCACGAGGACGACAACCACCGCAATGCCGATTTGTGGGAGCCGCTCGAAGAAGCCGGTGGCCAGCCCGTTTACGGTATCGAGGATAAGCGTCAGGGGGTCCTGGTTCATTATATGTGTCTCTGTCGGCCTGTGGCTCTGCAACGCCCGACCCGTCAGATCGTTCCTCAGACCTGCCGTAGGGGCAGTCTTGGACATTCCCCTGCCCTCGCATTACCTATTGGCCAGAGCGCCAAGGGAGGCCGTTTCATGTTCCTGAATTTCTTCAATGAGCTGCGCGCAGCGAAAGTCCCCGTGACGCTGAAGGAATACCTCATCCTGCTCGAGGCGATGGACAAGGACGTGATCGACCGCTCGGTGGAGGATTTCTACCACCTCTCGCGCTCCGCGCTGGTCAAGGATGAGCGCAACATCGACAAGTTCGACCGCGTGTTCAGCCACGTCTTCAAGGGGCTCGACACGCTCGAAGACGCCGTGAACGCGCAGGATCTGCCCGAAGAATGGCTCCGCAAGATGTCGGAGAAATTCCTCAGCGAGGAAGAAATGGCCGAGATCGAGGCCATGGGCGGCTTCGAGAAGCTGATGGAAACACTGAAGCAGCGCCTTGAGGAGCAGAAGAAGCGCCACGAGGGCGGCAACAAGTGGATCGGAACCGGCGGCACCTCCCCCTTCGGCGCCAATGGCTACAATCCCGAGGGCGTTCGCATCGGTCAGGAAAAGTCGCGCCACCGCAAGGCCGTGAAGGTCTGGGACAAGCGCGAATTCAAGAATTACGATGACAGCGTCGAAATCGGCACGCGCAACATCAAGGTCGCCATGAAGCGGTTGCGCAAATGGGCGCGCGATGGCGCGGCGGAAGAGCTCGACCTCGACCAGACGATCCGCAACACCGCCAAGCAGGGCTATCTCGACATCGAGATGCGGCCAGAGCGGCGCAACACCGTCTCGGTGCTCTTGCTCATGGATGTCGGCGGATCGATGGATCCGCATGTGCGCGTGATGGAAGAGTTGTTCTCGGCCGCGCGTAGCGAGATCAAGAATCTGGAAT